>JBNLCS010000228.1:0-7495 GCA_050303935.1 Bacteroidales bacterium | reverse complement strand
CCGTGCATTTCAAAGAATTGAGTGACGAAATAAAGGCTGAGATTATTTTAGGCAACACGTATCATCTTTTTCTAAGACCGGGGTTGGATATTATTAAATCAGCAGGTGGGCTACATCATTTTATTGGCTGGCAAAAACCTATTTTAACCGATAGCGGGGGCTATCAGATCTTCTCGCTTGCAGATAAAAGAAAAATTAAAGAAGAAGGAGCTATTTTTCAGTCACATATTAATGGATCAAAACATGTATTTACACCTGAAAATGTTGTTGATACACAAAGAATTATCGGTGCTGATATTATTATGGCTTTTGATGAATGCACTCCATATCCGTGTGATTACAAATACGCTAAAAATTCAATGGAGCTAACACACCGCTGGCTTAAAAGGGGAGTTGAACACTTTAACAAAACTTCTGGAATTTATGGTTACGAACAAGCTTATTTCCCAATAGTACAAGGAAGCACCTACAAAGACCTCCGGTTAAAGTCCGCAGAATTCATTGCCTCAATGAACATGGAGGGTAATGCCATAGGAGGACTTTCCGTTGGGGAACCAGAAGAAGATATGTACGAAATGACTGCCTTGGTCAATGAAGTCCTTCCAGAGGATAAACCAAGATACCTTATGGGAGTTGGCACACCGGCAAATATAATCGAATCAATTGCTTTAGGTATTGACATGTTCGATTGTGTTATGCCTACCCGAAACGGCCGTAATGGCATGTTATTTACAAGTGAAGGCATTATTAATATTAAAAACAAAAAGTGGGAAAATGATTTCTCGCCCATTGATCCCAATGGAGAAACCTTTGTTGACAAATTATATACAAAAGCTTTTTTAAGGCACCTAGTGGTTGCTAAAGAAATTTTAGCTGCCCAGATTGCAAGTATCCACAATTTAGGTTTTTATCTTTGGCTTGTAACAGAAGCACGAAAAAAAATAGAAGACGGTACATTTTTTGAATGGAAAGAAATAATGGTAAAAAAATTAAAAAACCGGTTATGAAAAAACTAGGGTTGAAAATAATTGATATATATATAATTAAGAAGTTTTTAGGAACTTTCTTTTTTGCCATTCTCTTGATTATATCAATTGCCGTAGTTTTCGATTTCACTGAGAAAATTGATGATTTTATGGATTCCAACGCGCCTGCAAAAGCCATTATCTTCGATTATTATCTCAATTTCATTCCTTACTTTGCCGTTTTGTTCAGTTCCATGTTCATTTTTATTTCAGTAGTTTTTTTCACATCCAAAATGGCGTACAACACAGAAATTATAGCAATGTTGAGCAATGGCGTAAGTTTTAACCGCATGCTCCGTCCTTATTTTATTTCCGCGGTTTTTATTGCAGCATTTTCTTTTTTGCTTAATAATTATATAATTCCAAAAGCAAACAAAACCAGATTTGAATTCGAAGAAGTTTATTATCATGGAAAGCCGGTAATAAGGTCGGATAAAGACGTTCATAAACAAATCTTACCCGGTATATTCATTTATATAGGTAAATATACAACAAGCACCAAATCAGGCAGGGATTTTTCCATAGAAAAATTTGATGGCAATACCCTACTATCTAAACTAATGGCAGAACGGGTCACATGGAACGAAGAAAACAAGAAATGGACAGCACACAATTACTATATCAGGGATTTTGATGGTGATAATGAAAAAATAAGTACAGGTGTAAGTATTGATACCACTATATACATTTACCCTGAAGATTTCACCCAACGCGATAATGTAGTTGAAACCATGAGTTTAAGTGAACTGAATAAATTCATAAAAAAACAAAAACTACAGGGATCAACAAATGTAGCGCAACTTTTAATTGAAAAACATAAACGACTGGCTTTCCCTTTTTCTGCATTTATTTTAACAATTATTGGTGTGGTTGTATCATCAAGAAAGGTACGTGGAGGAATTGGCGGACACATAGCTTACGGTTTGGCAGTTGTATTTGGCTACATTATATTCCTTCAGTTTTCATCACAATACGCAATTAAGGGATCACTGTCACCTTTTCTGGCAGCTTGGTTGCCCAATGCCGTTTTTTCAGTAATCGCATTTTTTTTGTACCGGACTGCCCCTAAATAGTAAACGTTAATTTCGCAAGCCTGTTAAAAGTTTTAAGTAGTGTCGGCAAGTACTAAGTAACAAAAGTATTTAACAACATATTTCGCCTTTACTAATTTTATTTATATTTGCTGCGAATAAAAAGCAACTAACAACCAAGACAAACAAACCTTATATATCATAATTATTTAAATGAATATTAATTAAAATTAATTATATGCCTTTAGAAAGAAAAATTCAGGAACTTAAAAAGAAAAGAGAAATTGTTCTTCAAGGTGGTGGCGAAAAAGCAATTGAAAAGCAAAAAAAGACTGGAAAACTAACTGCCAGGGAAAGAATTTTAGCGCTGGTGGATAATGATTCATTCCATGAATATGATATGTTTGTTGAACATGAAGGCAGGGATTTTGGCATGGACAGCAAAACGTTACATGGTGATGGTGTGATAATAGGTACCGGGACAATTTATAATGAGCCTGTTTGCATATTTGCCCAGGATTTCACGGTGGCAGGGGGATCTCTTGGATTAATGCATGCCAGAAAGATTACCAAAATTATGGACCATGCCCTTAAAATGAGAGTTCCATTAATTGGGATCAATGATTCCGGAGGGGCCCGTATACAGGAAGGGGTAAATTCGTTGGCCGGATATGGAGAAATATTTTTCAGAAACACATTATCTTCTGGTGTTATCCCTCAGATATCAGTTATATTGGGCCCTTGTGCCGGAGGCGCGGTTTATTCACCTGCCCTTACCGACTTTGTTTTTGTAGTTGACAAAATTTCAAAAATGTTTATTACAGGACCTGAAGTAATAAAAACTGTATTAGGGGAAGAGATTTCTATGGAAGATCTGGGCGGGGCCCTTGTTCATAGTGAAACAACCGGCAATGCACATTTTTATGCCGAAAGCGAAATGGAATGTTTTGAACAAATCAAAAAACTTATTTCGCTTATCCCCAGGAACAACAGTCAAAAACCCTTTATAGCAGAAAAAAAAGAACCGAAAAAAAAATACGATATTAATAAGATTGTTCCAGGTGACCCTAAACAACCTTACGATGTAAGGGATGTTATTAAAGCAGTTACAGACGAAAGTGATTTTCTTGAAGTACAAGAAAAATGGGCTGCTAACATGGTTATTGGTTTTGGCAAGGTTGGCGGTCGAACTATTGGTTTCGTTTGCAATCAACCACTCGTGTTGGCTGGTGTATTAGATGTTGACTCTTCCTGCAAGGCAGCCCGGTTTATAAGGTATTGCGATGCCTTTAACATCCCTATTGTAACATTGGTAGACTTGCCTGGATACCTTCCGGGGGTTGACCAGGAGCATCAGGGTGTAATCAGGCATGGTGCTAAAGTACTATATGCATATAGTGAAGCAACTGTTCCAAAAATCTCTATTATATTAAGAAAAGCATACGGAGGTGGATATATTGCAATGAATTCAAGGCATTTGCGTGCAGATTTTGTTTTTGCCTGGCCAGGGGCAGAGATAGCTGTTATGGGACCCGAAGGGGCCGCTAATATTATTTTTAGAAAGGAAATAATGGAAGCAGAAGATCCTGAAAAAATGAGAAGGTTGAAAGTTAAAGAATATAAAGAAAAATTTGCCAACCCTTATGTAGCAGCTGCCAAAGGTTATATTGATGCCGTAATTGAGCCCAGTGAAAGCCGCAAATTTATATTACATGCTATTGATGTTGCCGGAAACAAATCAACATCTATGCCAAGAAAAAAACATGGGATCCCTCCTTTTTAAAAATCAGATTATGACAAAACCAAAATTTAAATCGTTAAATATTAGAGGCACTGTTTACAAAACCACTTTAACTAAAAAATTTGAAAACCGAAAATTTTGGAAAAATCCAAATGAAAAAGAGGTTCTTTCATTTATTCCTGGTACTGTTTTAAAAGTGTCTGTTGAGGAAGGGAAAAATGTTAAAGAAGGTGAGCTACTTTACATTTTTGAAGCCATGAAAATGGAAAATAAAGTACTGGCCCCTTTATCCGGTAAGATTAAAAAAATAAACATTAATGTGGGAGATAAATTCCCTAAAGGAATTGTGTTATTTGAATATGAATAATCTTTCCAACCCAAAAGATGTATAAAAATATTTTTTAAAACTATAAAATCTGAAAAAGATAAGGTTATTATTTAAACTTTATCTTTTTCATTTCTTTTTGCAAAAGAGATCCGTATAGCCCGGTCGAAATATTTTGCCTGAAATAAAAGCATAAATATCCCTATGTTAATCAATACATCTGCAACATTAAACACCGGAAAATCAAACTTGTCTTTATAATACACATGAAAAAAATCAGTCACATACCCGTGTATCATCCTGTCTGTTATATTCCCAAACGCCCCAGCTAACAATATTATCAATGCTAATAGCAACATTATCCTAAAACGTCTTAACCGGTAAACCAGAAGGAGGCCCAGCATTCCAATCAAGCCTGTAATAATTAAAATTAAAGGTAATCGAACAGATTTTTTAATTCCTTTTAAAAATCCAAATGCTACTGAATGGTTTTCAACATATGTAAGGTCAAAAACATTGTTGATAACCCGGACTTCGTTAAATTTAAGCTTTTCTTTGGCTATCTTTTTTGTATGCAAATCAAAACTACACCCACTGAGTAAAATAACCACTAAGAGCAATAGCTTATTATATCTTATTAAAAAAGTTTTTATCATAATGCATTTTTCACAATTTCATAAGCTTTTTCAACTGCATTTTTTACACCTGAAGTGTTTTTACCTCCTGCAGTTGCATAAAAAGGCTGACCCCCACCACCTCCTTGTATTTCACTTGCACATTCCTTAATAATAGCTGAAGCGTTTAACCCTTTCTCCTTAACTAAATTATCTGATATCATTACAGTAAGGTTGGCTTTGTTATTCACAACTGCACCCAAAACCATAATAAGATTTTTAATCTCACCTTTTAGTTGAAAAGCGAGGTCTTTAATGTTGGCAACCGAATCAATCTCAACCACATCAGTGATAATGCTAACATCATTATGTTTTTGTATTTTTTTAATTAAATTTCCCTTCAGGTCACCTAATTGTTGTTTACCAAATTCTTCTAATTGCTTCTTCAGCTTGTTATTTTCTTCGAATAATGATTCAACGGCCTGCTTTATATCCTTTGGATTGTGTAGGAACTGTTCAAGGTCTTTAAATTGAGACAGGCGGTTCTCAATGTATTTTTCAGCATTTTCAGATGTAATTGCCTCTATTCTTCTTATCCCTGCTGCAACAGCACTTTCTTTAATAATTTTAAAATATCCGATTTTCCCGGAAGCTTCAACGTGGGTCCCTCCACAAAGTTCTATTGAATCCCCAAATTTTATTACCCTTACTTTGTCATCATATTTTTCTCCAAACAAAGCCATCGCACCCATCTGTTTGGCTTCCTCAAATTCTACCTCTCTCTTTTCGTCTAAAGTATTGTTCTTGCGTATCATCTCATTTACCAGTGATTCAACTTTTCGTATATCTTCATCACTCATTTTCTGAAAATGTGAAAAATCAAACCTTAAATAATCAGGATGAACCAATGACCCTCTTTGTTCAACATGATTACCAAGAACTTTTCGCAACGCAAAATGTAGCAAGTGGGTAGCGGAATGATTGCATTCAGTATTTATCCTTTTTTCAGCATTAACCGTTGCTTTAACCATTGCATCCAACCTGGCAGGCAATTCTTTTGTAATGTGTATACTTAAGTTATTTTCTTTAATGGTATTGACCACTGCTATTTTTTGGCCATTTTGTTCAAAATAACCAGTATCTCCAACCTGCCCACCACTTTCAGCGTAGAATGGTGTTTTATTCAGAATTATATGATAAAATTCTTTTCCTTTGGTAATTACCTTTCTATATTTTACTATTTCAACTTCTGCCACCAACGTATCATAACCAACAAATAAAAAACCACCCTCATCATTAACATCTACCCAGTCATCTGTTTCAACCCTAGCATCAGCTTTTGACCTGTTCTTTTGTTTTGCCAGTTCTTCCTGAAAAGTTTTATGATCAAGCGTAAAGCCTTTTTCCTTCAGGATTAATTCAGTCAAATCCACCGGAAATCCATACGTATCGTATAAAATAAAAACTTCTTTACCTGACAATACCTGTCCACCTTGTTCGGAAACTTCGGCTATATAATCATCCAGCATTTTTATCCCATTAGCCAATGTTCTTAAAAAAGTATTTTCTTCCTCCCGGATCACTTTCTCAATCAATTCTTTTTGTGTAATGATTTCGGGAAAAGCTTCCCCCATATTTTTTCCAAGAACCTCAACCAATTTATAAATAAATGCTTCTTCCTGCTTCAGAAACGAATAAGCGTACCTAATAGCACGACGCAATATTCTACGTATTACATATCCTGCTTTATTATTTGACGGAAGCTGACCATCAGCAATTGAAAAAGATACAGCCCGAAGATGATCGGCGATAACACGCATAGCAATATCTTTTTTTTCGTTATCGCCATACTTAAACCCTGTAATATTTCCAATTTTTTGAATTATAGCTTGAAAAACATCTGTATCATAATTCGACTTTTTGCCCTGTGCAACCATGCATAGCCGCTCAAACCCCATGCCCGTATCAATATGCTTTTCAGGTAAATTTTCCAGTTGGCCATTTGCTTTTCTGTTGTACTGAATAAACACGAGATTCCAAATTTCGATTACCAGAGGATGGTCTTTATTCACCATTTCACGTCCGGGGACTTTTCCAATTTCCTTTTCATCCCTTAAATCAATGTGAATTTCCGAACAAGGCCCACATGGCCCCTGATCCCCCATTTCCCAAAAATTATCTTTTTTTGAACAAGCAATAATTCTGTCTCCATCCAAATATTGTTTCCAGATGTTTAAAGCTTCGGTGTCCATTTCCAGGTTGTCGGCCGGGTCTCCTTTAAAAATTGTAGCATATAACCTTGATTTATCAATTTTCAGGATTTCCGTAAGAAATTCCCATGCCCATGCAATGGCTTCCTTTTTAAAGTAATCACCAAAAGACCAATTACCAAGCATTTCAAACATGGTATGATGATAGGTATCATGTCCAACTTCTTCAAGATCGTTGTGCTTGCCAGAAACCCGTAAACATTTTTGTGTGTCAGCGATCCTTTTAAATTTGGCTTCCGTATTACCTAAAAAAACATCCTTAAACTGGTTCATTCCGGCATTTGTAAACATTAATGTCGGATCATTTTTAATAACTATTGGCGCAGATGTAACCAATTTATGTTTTTTTCCGTTAAAGAAGTCAAGAAAGGAGGCTCTTATATCATTAGATGTCATGAAATATGAGTTTTTAAATTAAAAAAATATAAAACGTATGTTAAATAAAGCGTTTGCAAAATATTTATTTTTAATATAGATTTGTTACAGTAT
>JBNLCS010000227.1:0-6220 GCA_050303935.1 Bacteroidales bacterium | reverse complement strand
TTCTTTGGTTCTTTCAACCCTGGGATCGGTAAGGTCTGAAAAATAATTGATAGGACTTTCCATTAGTTTCTTTCAAAGAAAGCAAATCAATCAACATAAGTGTTTTTTGGTTTTTAACAAAATTTAGATGCGTTTGCCCTGTACACTATAGTTGAACAATAGATTGAAATTCTAAAATACTATTCTATAATAGAACTATCAATTAATTGATACTATGTTATATTGTTTGATTACGGTAAATATAATCTGAAAATTTACCAGTAAAAGAAGTAGTTTGCTTTTTTTACCTAGGACTTGCTGGAAATTACTTAAAATATAACATTATAAAAGCATATTAGGTATATGTAGGTACAAAGCGATTTAACATTTTCATCAAATTATCGTGCATATTCCGGGTTCAAACAAGTGATAAAATATTTTTCAGTAGGCCCTGCCTAAAACTCCGAGTAAACGTCAACTTTTGGTTTATCTACAAAACCCTTGGCCCCAAAAACAAAATTTAACCCAACCATTACATTAAATGATCTTAATTCATAAGGTGCAAAAGTAGTTTTGCCATCAACATTATACCGTGTGAACGTTACCGGAAGATGATCAAATAATATATAAAATTGAAGGGGCACAAAAGAGAAACCCAACCCCAACCCGGCATAATTTTCACCATTTAATGACAGGTTATAATTTAAATTGGCTGATAAGATGTGATACAGATTGAAGTTTGTTGATGCATTAAATTCCTGACTAAAATAATTTTTATCAAATACAGTACGTGAAATTAATCCAAGGCTGAGATAATGGTTCACATTGAATTCTGCCCCCAAATATAAATTTGTACCAAGGTCGGTTGAATATTTTATTTGTTCCAGTTGGGTATCAAAAATAACAAGGGAATCAATTTCTATTTCATTAAATAAAGCACCAATGCTATCAATATTATTTATTTCAAATCCTCTAAATTCACTGCTTCCGTTAAAAACAAGTGAATTTACGCCTTTCGTCCACCGTATGAATCCCAGATCAATAAGAGAAGCAGAAAATGTCCAGTTTTCGTCATAATTATAAACGGCACCTAAATCAAAAGCTATGCCCCTGTTCGCCAATATCACATCATCAATAATATAGCGTGTTAAGCTTTTTTTATCATCGGCATCAATTTTTAGGGCAACGGAATCAACAAAACCATTTTCATTGGTATAATAATCCAGTGGTGCATTTGTATGTATGGCACCATCAAGTCCAATATCCCATACTTGTTTGCTTGTGGAAATTGTGAAATCTTTAATGTCAGTTTTTAAACTAAAAAAACCATTTAATAATTTAACACGTGCACCCACTTTTACCTTATTGTTGAAATTTCTTGAATATCCCATTGCAAACTCCTGGTATGCCTGAATATCAACTCCTATATCGCTAAAATCAAGTTCCGTTCCACTTGGCAACCCGTTATCTAAAATATTGAAAAAATCTGTTGGAAAAACACCATTTACTTTTACTTTTTCTGATAAAGCAAAGGTAAAATACCCGTTTTTACCCCTGAACCCCAATGTTAATGGTGTTACTGCAGTATAATTTCTCAGGTTAAAACCATTTCCCATAATGCGGTTAAACTTTTTATAATCAAAAAATTTACTGAGTAAGGACACTGTACCGGAATCTGTTTGTTGTAAAAATGCTTTTGTTGATAAATCTGTATCAAAATTTGTGTAAACAGTATTGACCCCCGGAACTCCGAAAAAACCATTACACCTGGGTGACATTGCGGGATTTAACAGGTTACTTTGAGGTATGGTTTCCATATAATACAATGCCATCGGTTCCTGGGCAGTTATGTTTTTTAATCCCAGGTTCAACACAATTAACGTTATTACTATTTTGGTATATTTTGCACTCATGTTTGTCGGTATTAAAGGGTTTGTATTATATTTCATCACTCACAATTTCAAGGCTCACATGAAAATCAATCCCATAGTGTTCAAATATTTTAACAAAACGGCTTCCGTTTTCCGAAGTTGTTGTTTTGGAAGAAATGAGCAGTTTTTTGGCGTTGGCATCTTTGAGTGATTGTACTTTTTCTTTGTTTAAAATAATATCAATGGTTTTTGATTCCCCTGCTTCAATAACTTTATCATTTGTATCAAGTGGACCGGAAACAAGCATTTTCTGTGCCTCGGTGAATAACGAATCAATTATTGTTAGGTTCGAATCAACAACCAGGCATTGCACATCAATATCAAATGGGAAAAAATTGGTTATTTCAAAGGTTAAAACAATAGAATCCAGAAATTCCATCTGGGTATCATCAATCATATTATTAATATCAAAACTGTGGATCGTATCGACCCTGGTGTATTTTTCACAACGGAACCACATGGGAATGATTACATCAACAAGCCCTGATATCTTATTTTCTTGGGTAACAAAGTTATTAGCCCCGGGATTGGTGGTATTCGTTGTTACCAGCATCCGGTAGTCCATTTTATCGGGCAAAATGTTAACAGCGTCTTGAATATTGGAGTTTGTATTGTTAAAATCCTGAACATTTTGGACTGGTTCTACTTCACTGGTATATTGGGCCGCTTCTACATGCATGGTATTATCTCCTGAGAACGTGATGTCCAGGGTGTCCATCTTATATGAACTGCTTACGAAGGCATCTTCCAGTTTACAATCATAATCTACACCATAATAGTTTAGAAAATCCAATTGTAACAGTATATCGTAAAACTCGATCATTTCAAAAGCTTTCAGATCTGTTAAAAGACTGAATACTAAACTTTCCTGTTCATCATAAACGGTGTCGGTCCCAAAAGACCCAAAGGTAACTTCTGGTAACGTCTCGGATAAGGACAATGAAACATTAAAATTATAGGCCCCACCTAAATTATCCTGTGCCTGGATGTTCTCAGGTGATATATGCATTAATATGTAACTTGAATCAATTCCGTGTTCAAATTCAATGAAATGTCCCTCCAAGTCTCGCTCAATATGTGAGTTTGCAGTTTCAGAGTCATAGATTAATTCTACGGTTTCACCATTTATTGAAACACCGGGGAAATCGATATGGACCTGGCCACTTAATTCTGATGGGAATTGTATATCAAGGTACATCAAAGCAGATTCTATGTACATGCTGTCGAAACGCTGGTCAGGATTTTTGTTAATTTTTATTTTCTCGGCAAAAGTAATTTGCTGGTTTAAACTAGTTTCCCCGGGAGGAATAATAAACGGATAATTTTTATCGACATGGATATTCTCGAGTTTCACAATATCATCCCATTCAATTATCACTGAATCGGTATACCTGGCATTTAGTAACCCGTCATCATCGATCCTGATGTGTTCATCAAGGCCCTCACCAAGTTTCCCTATTAAATCGGCTGCCTTTAAATGAATATTGGCTATCGGGCCGGCAAAATTAAGAGGCCGGTCAAACTTTGTTAACTTATCTGGATCCAGTTCCATATCGTCTTTTACACAACTCGTAAAAAAAGAGAAAAAACAAACTGTTGTTATTATTTTAACTATGTTTTTCATTTTCATGACGTTTCTTTTTAATCAAGTACTTTAATCTCTACCCTTCTGTTCTGTGCCCTTCCTTCTTTTGTATCGTTTGAAGCTATGGGTTGATCAAAACCGTACCCTTCATATTCCATTCTTTCTGCTTCTACCCCACGCGAAATGAGGTAGTTTTTCACAGTAAGTGCCCTGGCTTTTGAAAGTTTTTTATTTACAGATGAAGACCCTACATTATCAGTATGCCCGGATACTTCTATTCTTACTTCCGGATTCCTGATTAACAGGATCGCCAGTTTGTCCAGTTCTTTAAACGATTCTGATTTAAGTGTTGATTTACCTGAATTGAACAATATGTTTTCGACAACTATTTTGGCACCGCTTGACATTTTTTTCAATTGGAAGTTCTTGGCCACGGCTGTTTCGCCCTCAGGTATGGTAATAACTTCATTAACAAAGAAATATCCTTTGGCCGCCACTTCAACAAAGAATGGCCCTTTTTCTTCTAGTTTTATAGCGTATTTGCCACTCAAACTATCTGAATTAACTGTTATAAATGGCTGGTCTTCTGCTGGTCGGTATAAACTTAATGTGCCATATACATATTCATTGTTTTTATCATCTGAGACAACACCAACAATGGTATAATATTTTTTACTTGTTTTAAGTGAAATATTCTTTTGTATTACGCTACTTTTCTCCATGGTTGCATTCAGTAACTCGTCTTTTGAAAAATAATCGGTGGCCTCAACCATGATTAACAGGTCATATTTATCTTCAAATGTTATTGAAAACCTACCCGTGCTATCCGTAAACTGACGACCATATATCGTATCTGTTTTGGCATCCTTAAATATAAGACTGGCCTTTACAGGATATTGCGAATCAACATCAATCACACGGCCGGTGAGGGTAAACGGATGACGTATGAGTTCAAGCGCAAAATCAAGTTGTATGGTATCCCTTTTTTTCTCAGGACAAACTATTGAATCGGTAATTGATTTGTACCCTTTACTGTTTATTTGCAAAGCATACCTTCCATGATCTTCAAAACTATAGCTATATAGGTTTCGTATGGTATCAACCTCAGTTTGAGCAATAGGGAGGTTGGTGTTTTTGTCTATAATATTGATGGTTGCCGGTAACATTTTACCATTTTCAATATCACTTACTTTACCTTTGATAGTAAACGGTTTACGGGGATCGGTTTGTATTTTGTAAATGTCTAGTCCACCATAACTATCAGCACGAATGGTAGAATAAAGAGCTATCATGGTATCCCTGGTTGGGTGGTAAAATAACTCATCGGCAGGACTGTTTACAGGGTGTCCCATATTTTGTGGTGTGCTCCAGGTGTTTCCGGGAAGCCTGGTGCATTTGTAAATATCAAATCCCCCGAACCCACGATGGCCTTTCGATGCAAAATACAATGTGTTACCATCGTCAGTAATATATATTCCTTCTTCGTCAAAAGGGGTATTAATATGATTTCCTATATTATAGGGTTTTCCCCATTTGTCTTTTTTCAGGTACGGGGCAACCCATATGTCTTTTCCACCTTCACCCCCCCTGCGGTCAGAAATAAAATAAGCTGTATTGTCAGGGCCTATACTTATAGAAGTTTCTCTGTATGCTATATGGTTTATCTTTCCTTTAACCCTTCTTATTTGTTTCCATTCCCCTTTTATCTCGTTGTAACGTGTCATTAATAGTTGTCCGTTCTGCCATTTTCCTTCGTAAAAGAAGATCCTGTGTTCATCTTTGTCAACACCGGCCATACTTACATTCGAGTTTATATTTAAAGCTTTCAGGTCTGTTATCCATTCACAGGGGGCATATAAACAATTGTTTGCCATATAAATACGCTCTTTGTATTTAAATCGTGAAACGGTTTTTTTTGGCTCCTGATCAGGACGCTTGGTAGTGAAAAAAATATTGGAATCCCTTGGGGGCAAATATGCATTATAATCATCATAGTAACTGTTTATTAGCGGGCCGAGATTTACAATAAATACATCCAGGCTGTCTTCTGTTCGTTTTGAAGCAAAATCACATTCGGCGATTAATTGTTGTATCCGTTGTTCTTGATCATCACGCTGAATTACATTTAAAGTACCTAAATAAAGATTGTACGTTTCTTTTGCTTTTTCATAATTAAAATTGTATTGATACGACCTCCCCAATGCCATGTAATAGTCACGCGCTACTTCCTGATCACTTTGTAATAAATATTGCAGGGATGCTTTTTTATCCGAAGAATACAGATAACAAATACCTATCTTATAATTTAGTTCCGGTGAGCTTGAATTATATTGATAAACCTTTAAATAATACTTTAACGCTTCATCAAAAGTACCGCTCCCTTTGCGATAATATTTTTCGGCCGTTTGGAGGTTTTCCCTGGCCTTCTCAGCACCTTCTGTCTTGGTAAAAAATGTTTTCTTATCAATTCTTGGATTAAGTTGTGCCCGTGAAGACACTGAAAATGCGATCATTAATGTAAGTACATAGATTAATCTATTCATAATTCAACTGTTATGGTTAAAGTTTTACCTGTTATAACAGTTACAAATAATGATGGGCATCACATGTTTTTATTTGTTTTTTACCTCTTTTCTCATATTTGTAAGCTTTTAAACAGGGCTCACAACATTTGTGTACGCTTTTTTTTTGTATAGGTTATATAAAAATTAAGTTGGTTAATCAT
>JBNLCS010000226.1:0-6946 GCA_050303935.1 Bacteroidales bacterium | reverse complement strand
GGAAGGTATATATTGTTATATGGGAAAAACAAGAAAAAGACTTTATAATTTTAATACAGAAGACGGTCTAGCTGATAATTTTGTATATTCTTGTGTACAGGACAAAGACAGCATTATTTATATAGCAACGGATAATGGTATTTCTCTCTACTCACCAAAAGAAATGAAATTTACATACCGTGTTGCCATGAAACAGGGCCTTCCTGATAACCTGGTGAAACATTTAATTTTACAAGACAGCATTTTGTGGATCGGAATGCATGACGAAGGAATTTGCAATTACAACATAAATACTGGCAATTTCAAAATGTTTGGTTCCTTAGATGATGATGTAAATGATTTTATTTGCCTTGGTAACAATGAAATATGGATAAGCTTAAAAGGAAGTATTGCCCGAATTTCACAACTGGTCCCAGAAAAATATGAAACTGATAGGATAACAACTGCCCATGGTTTAATAAAAAATAGCAGTAGTACAATTTTTGTGGATCGGGAAAATAACATTTGGGTGGGCAGCATTGGAGGTGTCTCAATGAGAAAAAGCAATTATTTCGAATATATTGATGAAGTCGACGGCATTCCCAAATTGAATGTATTTGGTGTAGTAAGTGATAAAAATGGGAATATCTGGATTGCTTCGGAAAAAGGATTGTTTAAGATACAAAAGGATAATGGGGGGCATGAAATTATAAAACTTTTTAACGATGACAAATTTGCATATCATTCTTTTATTTCGGTTCATAAAGATACAGAAGGATATATTTGGGCGGGAACGTATGGGTTTGGTGTTTACAAAATCAATCCGGTAACGTTGGATTATCAGCAATACAATTCAAATTACAAACTTTGCAATGATAATATCATCCATATTAATGATGATTCCCTTTCAGTTTGGTTTTCAAGCCTGGGAGGTGGTATATCTAGGCTGGTAAAAGAAACGGGCAAGTTTGAGTGTGTCAATGTGAAAAATGGCCTTGAAAGCGATTATGTTTATTCAACCTATACCGATAAAGATTGTAAAATTTGGATTGCCTCAGATGGTGGCCGTTTAGCTTATTATGATAAAAATAAAATAATTTATCCCCCAATACCTGATAGTTTATACAGCAAGAACATTTATCACATTGCAAAAGATAAAAACGGCAATATTTGGTTTATAACCGGTGATCAGGGATTATTTAAATATGACGGTGAAAACATTGAAAATATTAATGAGAGTAATGGCTTGCGTACCAATAATCTTTGGAGCTTTGTTATAACTGAAAATCAGCACCTGGTATTGGTTCATAATCAAGGGATTGATATTTACGACCCCTATAACAAGACATTCTCATATTTTGGGGGAAATTATCATCTGGGAAACCTGGAACCTGGAATAAATGCAATTTTCAAAGATTTTCAAGGTAAAATATGGATTGGACATCACAATGGATTGATTATTTTTAATCCGGTCAAATATCACAATAATAAAGCATTTCCGGAAACAATAATAGCTGATATAAAATTAAATTCAGAAGAGCTTCACGATACAAGGAATCAATTTAAATATTTTGAAGATCGTTTTGCTTTTAATTATGTGGCTTTCTGGTATAAAGACCCGGCAAGCTTAATTTACCGGCATATGCTGGAAGGACACGATAAAGAGTGGATTGAAAACACCAATGGCAGTGCAAACTATTCAGATTTGTCACCGGGAAAGTACACTTTTCTGGTACAAGTATCGAATAGTCCCGGTAAATGGTATGGAAGTGAAAAAGCCTCCTTTCATTTTACTATTAAAAAACCTTTCTGGGAAACATTCTGGTTTATCTCATTGATGATATTGCTTCTGGTTATCTCAATCACGTACTATATAAAAGCCCGTTTATCCCGACTTGAAAAAGAAAAAGAACACCTTGAAGAAGAAGTAAGAAAACGTACCCATGAAATATTGATGCAAAAAGAAGAAATTGAATCACAACGTGATGAAATTGAAGCCCAACGAGATGAAGTAACCAAACATCGGGACATGATTGCCCAGCAAAACGATAATATTACGTCAAGTATTCAGTATGCAAGTAAAATACAAGATGCTTTATTGTCTGATGTTGATGGATTTAATAAATTCACTGATTTTTTCATTTATAATAAACCACGCGACATAGTTAGTGGTGATTTTTATTTTATTTCTGAACTAAAAAATGGTTCTTCAATAGTATTGGTAGCCGATTGTACTGGTCACGGTGTTCCCGGGGCATTTATGAGTATCCTTGGAATATCATTAATAAAAGAGATCCTGAATAATTTCGTTTTTATAGATATTGAAGGAATTAAAGCATCCCATATTTTAGAAATGCTTCGTGATAAAATAAAATCGGCTTTAAAACAAAGGGGCCGAGAAGGGGAAGCAAAGGATGGTATGGATATATCTTTTTGTATTGTTGATCATAATAAAATGAAGATTCAATTTGCCGGTGCCTACAATCCACTATATTTAATACGCAATAAAGAACTTGTTATTTATAAAGGCGATAGGATGCCCATAGGAATTCAAATAAATGAAAAGCCGGAATTTACAAATTGCGAAATAAATATTAAGAAAGGGGATTGCTTATACATGTTTTCCGATGGTTTTACCGATCAAATTGGTGGCCCTGATGATCAAAAGTTCAAAACTAAGCGTTTTAAAGAATTATTGGTTTCAATATCAGGCTTACCAATGAAAAAGCAAGAAGAAGAAATCAACAAAACATATAATTCATGGTTAGGAGATAATTTTCAAATAGATGACATTTTGATTGTTGGTATAAAAATCTAGCCTTAATTTAATTGAGTAGGCTAGTTTTATTTATCATTATCATCTGATGTATATTCCGAATCATACTCCTGAACAAAATACAAGGGCCTGTTTTTTGTCTCCATAAAAGTGCGGCCAATGTATTCTCCAATAATACCAATACTAATAAGTTGTATCCCCCCTAAAAAGAGTACAATACTTACCAGGGAAGGATATCCTTGCACCGGTTCCCCATAAAGCAAAGTCTTAACAATAATTATGATCATGTAAATAAATGCGGCAAATGCGAATATTAAACCTGTTAATGTAGAAAATTTTAAAGGTGTTGTACTGAATGAAGTGATTCCCTGGATAGCGAGCCTTGTAAGCTTAAAATAATTCCACTTTGTTTGCCCGGCAATTCTTGGGTCCCGATGATATTTAATACAATATTTCTTATGGCCAATTAAACTGAACAACCCCTTTGTATAACGTTCAGACTCTCGTATCTTTTTTAATGAATTTATAGCCCTTCGGCTTAACATACGAAAATCACCAGTATCAGCTTGTATTTCAATTCTGGCAAATTTTGCGAGTAATTTATAGAACACGGAAGATGTTTTTTTCTTTAACCAGGTCTCTCCATCTCTGGAAATACGTTGCGCATAGACATCATCAAACCCCTCTTCCCATTTCTCAATCATTTGCGCAATGAGCTCTGGCGGGTCCTGGAGATCCGCGTCAATAATTATCAATGCATTGGAATTAACATGGTCTATTCCGGCAGCCATGGCTATTTCTTTCCCAAAATTTCGTGACAAGCTTAAATAGCTAACCCTTTTATCTTTTTTTCGAAGTTCTTTGATAATATCCAACGTATTGTCTTTACTACCATCATCAACAAAAAGCAATTCAAAAAAATACTTTTCAATTGCATCTATTACTTCAATAGTCCTTTTATAGAATTTTTCAATTGTATCTTGCTCGTTATAAGCCGGGATTAAAATTGTAATATGTTGTTTGGTCATAATTAAGTAAGTATTCTACAATATTATAATAATATTTGAGAACTTAATTTTTCCTGAATGATATTTTTTGATAGCAGATGATGGAAAATTTGGTTTAAACAGATTTTAATCTTCTTTTGTGTAATTTGAGATTTGAAAATTTCTCGAAGTATATTATCCATATAACAAATAAAATAATATAAACTATTACATTGTATAAATTATGGTGGTCATATGCCAGCTCTATGTTATCATTTTTTTGAATAAAAACAAATAACATTGAAAGTCTTATAATATTTAGTACATGCAAAAAGATAATACCGGAAACAATAAAAACGGAGGTTGTTTTAATATCCTTTCTGGTTAAAAAAATTACAGATGAGTATATATACATTGTTACAAATCCAAGGCACCATTTTGCCATGAATAAAGTTCCTCTTTCTCCATGAAGATATGGCCCATCAATATGTGAATAAAACCCGGAATTACCAACTATTGATTTAGTAATGCTTAATAAGAAATCAATGTATGAATAGAAATTAAAATATGGGACAATAAAATTTCTTAACAATGTATATCCAAAAAAGATAAATAATATTTCTTTTATTTTTTTTTCAGAAACCCTTATTTTAATATTTAAAGAACCTAACCTTCTTTTTAAATTATTCTTATTCAAATACAGCCAAAAAGTAAAATATATAAACATCAAAACAGAACCTATAACATTTGGCCTTAATTCTGTTAACGAATCAGGTGATATATATATGGGGCCAATAATCCCTATTATAATAAATGAACTTATTACCGCAAGATAATGTACACCAAAAAATAATATTGTATATTTTAGTTTGTTCGCTATTCTACCAATGTTTCCCCAAATCAATATAATGATAAAAACACTCCATTTTTTATACAAAATGTATGAAGTCCAATTATTAAGTAGATGCTGATTTAGCATTGCATATTCCGTGTTACCCTTAATAACAATAGTATGATTTTCAACAACCACATTCGTTTCAGTAATTCTAAACACTAAGTTGGCAACATATTCAAGTGATAAAATGTATTTATTAAAAAGAAAAATACCAAACGATAATAAAGGGTCTTTTTTAAAAACAAATAATGTAAGCGCTAAATAAACGAGGCAAACGACAACAAGGGCTATAATTAGTTTTTTGGGGATTCTATTTAACAAACCAAAAGCTTTCATTTACAGTTATCGTTTTCTGGCTAAACAAAAAAATTATGGGTCTTGATCTTTTTTAACCTGTATAATTCATAAATTTTCGTTATGAGAATGAAAAATGCAATTAGAAAAGGGAAGCGCAGGATTTTCAGGGAGTAATAATAGTGAACTATTGTAAAGTCTGAAAATTCTAGCATTTCTTTTTATTGCAGCAGTTTTCATTTGGAATAGAACAATTTATAAATTATGTAGGCTAAACTAAAAAATGGTATTATATTACTTTAAATTGAATATAATACCATTTTTCAAACCTGATTATATGATATTAATCTTTTGATCAATATCAATATCTAAGATTAAATCTAATCTTGTTGATGCTCTTGTTTTTTATTTTTTCTTCTGATCAGGTAGTATCCAAGGCCCGCAGCTCCTAAAATAGATAATAAACCACCATCTAAAGGTGCCCCAACTTGTCCTCTTGAGCCACCATTGTGATATTTGCCACTACCACCACCACTGGTTTTACCAGAGAAAAAATTACCAAAAAAACCTGCGTTAGTGTCATTTGAAAAAACAAAACTTAAGATCATAAATAACACTATATAACTAAATGTTTTAACTTTTTTCATACTTTTGTTTTTTTTAATTATAATATGTAATTAGTACGATACAAAGTAAGTCCTTAAAAAATTTCAGTACAAACTTTTAGTCAAACGATTGGTTATGTTAATCAAACTTACAATATCGCTAGTGGTAAACTCCCTGATTTTATAAAGTTGGTATGTTCAAACAAGTAGGTAAGCACCATATCCTTAAATAAGATTTACACATCTGTTTTTCACAATATGAATAATTAATAATAGTATAATCATCGATGAAATAAATAAAGATATTCTGCCCAAATAATCTCCATACTTAACATAAAATGTTAAATGCTTACTAAGGTTTAATTTATTGCTTATTGCCGATTTTTTCCACCATCCAATTTTATTTAATATTTCCCCCTTTTGATTAATAAAACATGAAATACCCGTATTCGCAGATCTGGCAATGCTTCTTCTGGTTTCTATGGCCCTGATCCTGGCAAAGCTATTATGTTGTTTGTATCCCGGCGTATCACGCCACCATCCGTCATTTGTAATAATAAACAAGATATCAGCACCTCCATTACTTATGTAATTTGTAACATATTCACCAAATATAGACTCGTAACAAATGACAGAGCCTATTTTCACATCATTTCTTGCCTCCAGCGCTCCCCTTTCTTTTTGTATATTAAATCCTCTAAAATTACCACCAAGGTTTAATTTTAACTTTTCCAAAAATTTAAATTTTTCCATATATGGAATTTTCTCTAATCCAACAACAAGTTGGGATTTATGGTACATTTGAATTTCATTACCGTACTCAATCAACATCGCTGTATTAAAACTCTCATAATAAATATCTTCGAATTTTCTGGCAGTAGCTTTATGTTTTTCACCTTGCTTATAAGCTTTAAAAGTAGTTGCTCCAAGAATAAATGATGTATTTTGATGTTTTTGCAAGAAATCATCAACCATTTGGATACCTTTATTTGTACGTATGCTATCATGCCAAACAAAATCAGTAAGAAAAGTCTCCGGGGCAACTATACATTTTGTATTTTCATTGGTAGCTGAATCAGCCAGGTCTAGTAAAATTCCCATTTGTTTCTCCCATGGAATACCTTCAAATTTTAAATAAGGATCAATATTTGGCTGAAGTATGACTATCTCATACGGATTTTTTTCTTCTGTATACTTATAAAATAATATCAACGAGATAATAAGGGGAATCACTAATACAAAAAAAGTAATCAAGTAAAATTTCAATTTTTCAGCCCCCCGTTTCTTAAATAATTGTATACTTTGAAATGTCAAAATATTGATAGTTAAAACCCATAAACTGCCACCCAATGATCCCGTATACTCGTACCACTGAATTAACTTTACATCATTTGCAAATCCATTTCCAAGG
>JBNLCS010000225.1:0-4125 GCA_050303935.1 Bacteroidales bacterium | reverse complement strand
TACCAAATTTAAAAAATCATAACGATATTAATGTTTTTTTGTTCAATCTGGTTGCTATGAACATTAAAACTTTAACAGAATTTGTATATCAGTCAAGCCCTTCCAGTTTTTTTAATATCTCAATGGCCTCTTTTCTGTTGTTACCGCAAAATAATGGTTCGGCTTTGTAGTCAAAACATACCTTTGGTCTGTTTGGTGAATTAAAAATTCCACATTTGTTATCATCTGTTAGATGTATGCACCGTACCCCTGCCGGTTTACCATTTACCATTCCCGGAATGGATGATGAAATGGATATGTATGTACAACAAGCCCCACAATTTGGCCTGCAATCTTTAAATTCCAATTTAGGCACCATAATTTTCAAAACAAAATCCAAATTTCATAAAAATGAATTACAAATACATAATGGATCAATAATTTCTTTAATTAATTTTAGGCATCATTAAAATTCTATAAATTGAAAGTTACTTTTTTGGGAACAGGAACTTCGCAGGGGGTACCTGTAATAACATGTGAGTGTGAAGTATGCAGGTCCAATAATGAAAAGGATAAAAGGTTGCGGACATCTGTATTGGTTGAAACAAATGAATTAAATATAGTCATTGATACCGGACCTGATTTCAGGCAGCAAATGTTACGTGAGAATGTTAAAAGTCTGGATGCTATATTGATGACCCATGAGCACAAAGACCATGTGGCAGGTTTGGATGATGTGAGGTCTTATAATTTCAGCATGAAAAAAGCCATGGATTTGTATGCCGAAAAAAGAGTGCAGGAATCTTTAAAAAGGGAGTTTGCCTATGTTTTTGCCGATAAAAAATATCCGGGTATTCCACAAATTCAAATGCATCTGATTGAAAATGAAATATTTTATATTGGCAATCAAAAGATTGTACCAATCAGGGCAATGCATTATAAACTTCCGGTATTTGGCTTTAGGATCAACGATTTTGTTTATATAACAGATACCAACTTTATTCCCGAAGAAGAATATTGTAAAATTGAGGGAGCACGGGTTATTGTTGTAAACGCATTGCGGAAAGAAAAGCATTTATCGCATTTTACACTGGATGAAGCTGTCTTGTTTTTGAAAAAATTTTCACCTGAAAAAGCATATCTAACGCATATAAGCCATATGATGGGGTTTCATAATAAAATAGAAAGTGAATTGCCGGGTTGGATACATTTAGCGTATGATGGCCTTAAAATTTCATTGTGATAACTTTTTAACTTTAAACCATAAAAACATAGATACAACAAAATAAAATATTCCCGTTAAAAAAAGTGCATTTCGAATACTAAAACTATCTGTAAGATAGCCTATAAAAGGGCCGAAAATTGAAAAAATTATCCGGATTATAAAACTTCGTATGGATAACACTGTTGCCCTTACTTCTGATGTTGTAAGACGGTTTATATAATCCTTTAATACGGGTGTGGCAATACCCCTCCCAAAATAGAAAAATACAATAATTAGCAACGAGAAGTACCCTGTGTTAAATATAAGTAACATGTAACCAAAAGAAATGATCAACGAAATAAGTAGCATTGTTTTAACGCTGCCAAGTTTTTTATCAAATTTATAAGCCCCAAGAGTAGATGTCCCAACTGTAATATTTAAAAATGCCCACAAAACTGCAAGCCACAATACGTGGGTGATACCCAATTCAATAAATAGTTTTTGCACAAACCAGGCCATGGTTAAGGTTGCTGATCCCATTAATGATGAGTACAATATATTATAACGCAAATCCTTTGAATCAATTAAGCTGAATTTTGATATTTTAATAATATTTTTCAATGCTTCTTTTTTGCCGGGAGTATGCCTTTTGGGCTCAATAAGAAATATAGCAGCCGGAACACCAGTGAACGCAACGGCAGCCTGAAAAATGAAAACCCCTTGTAAGCCATAATCAGGATACTTTCGCGATATCAGAAAAGCTATGAAACTCCCTACAATACCAGCCAGTGCTTCAGCATAATTGCCTGTGGCAGTAACCCTGCCTTCATATTTTGAATATTGATCATCCTTTTTTAGGTCATACAGTGAATCATATAGCATGGCAGAGTCAGCTCCTGAAATAAAGCTCATGCCAAGGCCCATTA
Organism: Bacteroidales bacterium; assembly: GCA_050303935.1. Classification (GTDB taxonomy): domain Bacteria; phylum Bacteroidota; class Bacteroidia; order Bacteroidales; family JBNLCS01; genus JBNLCS01. Next base: position 2,016 of record JBNLCS010000225.1, on the reverse strand, counting down.
TAACTTCGGCTACAGCAAATTGCCAAAATTGCCCGGCAATACAATAAATCGAGAACCCTAAAAATCCACCAAGTGTTCCTAAAATGAGGGTTTTTCGTCTTCCCAACATATCGGCTGAATAACCTGAGGGTATCTCAAACAAAAGCATGGAAACAGAATAAAAGGCCTGAAGTTCTATTATTTGGGCCATGGTAAAACCAAAGCCTTCATAGAACTTTATTATAAATGGCATAAAGAGCATGAACCATTTCGAATACTTAATTACAGATAAATAAATTATGTTGTTCTTAATTCCGCGTTTAAACAATGTTTATCTTTCTTTAAAAATGGTTAACAATCGAAGCGCTAATTTACTTGAACTATTCAATATTTTTAGTTTCTTTATTCAACCATTTGTATTTTTTTTATTAAATTCACATGTAAGGATAATTGGGATTGTATTATTTTTAAAACATTTCTGACATATTTACTGTAAAAGATGATAAACGATATCAACAAACATAATACCATGGACAACAACAAAAAGAGTGGTAATAATATTTTTCGTCATATCAATTATAATGAGTTAAATATTAGTCAAAAAATTAGTTTTTTGCTTTCTGTAGTTTCTTTCACTGCTGTGGTTATAGTAGGTGTTACAAGTTTTTTTAGTAGTAAAAGATCGTTAAAGGACGTTGCTATGGAACATATGACCTCTATTACAGAAATGAAGAAGAACAAACTTGAAGACTATTTCAAACTTGCCCGGAACCAAATCAGGGTTTTTGCGCAGGACCAGATGGTAGTTGAAGCAATGCAACAGTTTAAAGATGCATTTAACAGTGTTGATTTTGATGCCAGCGAAAATTATAGTTTCGATGATTTTCAGAATATGAAAGCCAGTGTTGAAAACTATTACAATACCAATGTTATTTCTCAGTTAAACAAAAACTTAAATACCAACTATACGGTAGAATCTTTTTTAAGCGACAATAGAAAAACGACTTTTTTACAATACATATATATTGCTGACAATCCTAATCCAATGACTGCTAAATTTTTATTAAATAAAACTTCTGACGGCACAGCTTATAGTGATGTTCATGGACGGTATCATAAAAATTTTAGGGATTTTGCTGAAAAGTTCGAATTTGAAGATGTCTATTTGATGGATAAAGAAAGGAACAACATTGTATACTCAGTATCAAAAAAGATTGATTTTGGCGCAAATATTTTAGAAAACGAGTTTAAAGAAACGCAGCTTGCACATGCTTATGAAATGGCTAAAGATTCAAAAGTGAGAGATTATAACTACTTGTCTGATATGGGTTTTTATGGCCCTTCATTAGGCCAGCCATCAGCTTTTATTTCGGCCCCTGTGTATGATGAGTCAGGTATGCTTGGTGTTATTGTTTTTCAGATTTCAGGTAACACCATTAATAATACGATTAACGCTGATGCCCAATGGGAAAGTGAAGGATTGGGAGAAACCGGGGAAACATACTTGGTAGGTGATGATTACAGAATGCGGAGTGATAACCGTTTAATATACAAAGACAAAAATAAATACATTGAGAGCCTTGATTTTTTAGGGTTTTCTGAATCGGATATTGATAAGGTTAATAAATTAAACACCAATATATTAACAACCAAGGTAGAAACTGAAGCGGCCAGGGAAGTGATGAATGGAAGGTCTGACCAGATAGAGGTTAATAACTATATGGGTGAAAAAGTTTTGTCTGCATATGCTCCCGTGAATATTAAAGATGTTAATTGGGGGGTGATTACTGAAATTCAAACAAGCGAAATATATAAGCCTATCCATACTTTGCGGAATATCATTATATTGATTATTGTATTGTTATTGTTAATTGTGTTTTTTATAGGTAAATACTTGTCCAATCTCATTGCTGAAAGAATAACCATTATTAAGGATTCAATAGATAAACTTGCTTCGGGACAAACGATATCCAAAATGAAAAATGAATCTTCAGATGAAATAGGTTTAACGGCAATATCCGTTAACCAGTTAGTTGA
>JBNLCS010000224.1:0-3280 GCA_050303935.1 Bacteroidales bacterium | reverse complement strand
GTTGCAGCAAATGCTTTAAGGTTTGTCCATACGAAGCCATTACCATGAATAATAATTTGGCATATATTGATGGGGATAAATGCAAACTGTGTAGAAAATGTGTAGTAGAATGCCCAACCAATGCCATTCTGGAAATTAACTTTCCGCCCAGAAAAGTAAAAGAGGAAAGTGTAGAAATTGAAAACAAAGACGCATAAAAGTCAGGAGGATTTATCGTGTTAAAAACATTTTCAATAGGGGGTATTCATCCGGCAGAAAACAAAATATCTGCAGGTGAACCAATAAAAGATATGCCGGTACCGGCTTTAATAACTGTTCCCATATCACAGCATTTGGGAGCTCCTTCAAAAATTTTGGTTAACAAGGGTGATGAAGTTAAAACCGGTCAATTAATCGCACGGGGCGAAGGATTTGTTTCAGCCAATGTACATTCACCCGTTTCAGGTAAAGTAGCTAAAATAGAAAGATCATTGGATGCCAGTGGCTATCGTCGCGATGCAATTATAATTACAGTAGAAGGGGATGTTTGGGAAACTGCAATTGATCGAACAGATTCTTTTGTTTCCGGGTGCAACTTGTCATCCGAGGAAATAATCAAAAAAATATCTGACGCCGGTATTGTTGGTTTGGGGGGGGCTACTTTTCCATCTCATGTGAAATTATCAGTACCAAGGGGTAAGAAAGCGGAGGTATTAGTAATCAATGGTGTAGAATGTGAACCTTATCTTACAGCCGACCATGCTTTGATGATGGAAAAAGGAGCAGAAATTATTGAAGGTGTAAGGATTTTAATGAAGGCCTTGGAGGTTAACAAAGCTTTTATTGGAATAGAAAGTAATAAACCGGATGCAGTTCAGAAATTAAAGGGGATTATAGCGTCAGATGAAGAAATAAAAGTTATTCCATTAAAAACACAATATCCGCAAGGAGGCGAAAAACAGTTGATCGATGCCATTTTGCAACGACAGGTACCCTCAGGGGGGTTGCCAGTAGATGTTGGGGTGGTTGCATTTAATGTGGGAACCGTATTCTCTGTATATGAAGCCATTCATAAGAATAAACCGCTTATTGAACGGATTGTAACAATAACCGGAAAATCAGTTAAAAAACCTTCCAATTTCCGGGTACGTATTGGTACACCGGTTTCTGCATTGATTGAAGAAGCTGGCGGATTACCTGATGATTGCGAAAAAGTAATCAATGGTGGCCCAATGATGGGAAAAGCTTTGGCCGATACTGCCATTCCAGTTGTAAAAGGAACATCAGGGATATTATTGATGAAAAAGGATGAATCAAAAAGAAAACCTGTTGAAAATTGCATTCGTTGCTCAAAATGTGTATCTGTTTGTCCAATGGGATTAGAGCCTTATTTGTTGATGGCCCTTGGAGAACGTGAAATTTATGACAGATTGGAATCTGAAAAGGTAACAGACTGTATCGAGTGTGGCTCATGTTCTTATACATGTCCCTCTTCCCGACCTTTGTTAGATTATATAAGGTTTGGGAAACAAAATGTGATTAAGATTATAAGATCAAGAAAACAATAAAATTAAATAGGATATAATGAATAAATTAATTGTATCTCCCTCACCACATGTGCATGGTGGTTATTCTGTTGAAAAGTTGATGTATGGTGTGGTGATAGCATTGTTGCCTGCCCTTGGAGCTTCCGTGTTTTTCTATGGGATAAGTGCAATATATCTCACACTAGTTGCAGTAATGTCATGTGTTTTGTTTGAATGGCTAATTCAAAAGTATTTATTGAAAACAGAAATACGTGCTTTTGACGGGTCTGCAGTTGTAACAGGTATATTACTGGCCTTTAATTTGCCTTCTGGTTTACCGCCGCATATTATTATTATTGGGTCATTGGTTGCCATTGGTGTAGGTAAACTAACTTTTGGAGGATTGGGAAATAACCCGTTTAACCCTGCGTTAGTCGGAAGGGTTTTTCTTTTAATATCTTTTCCAACACAAATGACAAAATATGCCCCATCCATGGGATTCAATTCCAGGGTGATTATACCCAAGGCTGACCTTGCTTTAGATGGGGTTACCTCGCCAACCCCCCTTACGTTGATTAAAGAAGGTATAAAGAAAGGGGAAAGTGTTACAAGCATTTTACAATCTCATGATTTATCATTGAATAAAATGTTTTTAGGAGATATTGGCGGATCGTTGGGCGAAATATCAGCATTATTCCTATTATTAGGATTAGCTTATTTGCTTTGGAAAAAAATAATAACCTGGCATATACCTGTTTCGGTTTTAGGTTCACTGTTTGTTTTTACAGGTGTATTATGGGCATTTAGTGTAGAAGGTTCTGCTGCTATAAATAATGCAATGCAAGTAAAATTTCCGGTTATCACATACTTAGACAGTGAGAATATATTACAATCATTTCACATGGCCGGTCCACTTGTTCATTTGGTTACAGGTGGGGTAATGCTTGGGGCCATATTTATGGCAACTGATTATGTTACTTCGCCTATGGTTCCAAAGGGGATGATTATATATGGCGTGTTAATCGGACTTTTAACAGGGATAATTAGGGTTTTTGGAGCATATCCTGAAGGTGTTTCATTCGCAATATTAATAATGAATGGATTTACACCGTTATTGAACAGATATATAAAACCTAAACGCTTCGGGGAACCTGCATAGTTGGTTTTATAAGAATCATCTTTATAAAACAAGGTGTTTGAGAATAAGATATTGAATATGGGATTATAAAAAAAATAAATTTTATAAAATGGCGCAAAAAGAATCGACATTTGCAAATATGGTTATTACTTTGTTGGTGGTTACCTTGGCGGCTTCAACTGCTCTCGGATTTGTTTATGAAGCTACAAAAGATAGGATTGCCCAGGTAAAACTTGAACAAAAAAAGGAGGCCATTGAACAAGTTGTACCTCAATTTGATAATTCACCACTTGACCTACAAAAAACTATTGAAAAAGATGGAGGACAAGTGGTTTGTTATGAAGCAAAGATGGGTAGTAAAACTGTTGGGGTAGCTGTTGAAACCTTTACAAACAAAGGGTTTGGAGGAATGGTGAAAATAATGGTGGGGTTTAAACCTGATGGTACCATAAATGGCATAACCGTGTTAGAACATAAGGAAACACCTGGTTTGGGCGATAAAATGGAATCAGGAAAATCTGAATTTAGTCAACAATTTGTTGGACAAATACCTGGAAACAATTATAGATTAAAGGTTACCAAGGACGATGGAGATGTGAATGCCATAACTGCAACAACAATAAGTTCCAGGGCATTT
>JBNLCS010000223.1:0-2254 GCA_050303935.1 Bacteroidales bacterium | reverse complement strand
CTGTACATTGAGGATACAAAATTATCGTTTATCCCATCAGGGTTTGTATCATCTTGTTGAAAGATATACTTAAACTGTTCTGTTTGCCGGTTAAAATAACAGAGCCCCTTTTTTGATGGTATCCAAAATCCTTGTTTCCCGTCATCAACAAGGTTACAACTCCACAATCCGATAGCATCACATGGATATTCAGTTAGTTGTTCTGTTGCGGGATTATATTTTATCAGTGCAGCCGGGTTCCATGCCAATATCCAAAAGACACCTACCGAATCTTCATAAATATAATCTGCTGATAAGAGGCTCTTGGTAGCAGAAGAACGAGTAATTTCTCCTGTTTGAGGGTTTAAATGAAATAGCCCACGTTCGCCGGTAAACCAGATGTTCTTTTGCTTATCCTCAATTAGTTTAGTAACCCTGCCAATAGATTGATTATCAGTATCTTTGGCGAAATGAGTGAAGGTTTCAGTTGTAAGTTCAAATTTATCCAGGCCATTGTTTTCAGTACCAAACCAGAAATTACCATAACTGTCCTGAAGTATGCTCTCAACCTCGTTGTCGCTGATGCTGTTGGTATTGCCGGGGTCATGCTGGTAGCAGGTAACATGACCTGTAACAGGGTCAAATTTGTTGACCCCGCCTGTAGCAGTACCAAGCCACAAATTACCCAGATTGTCTTCAATCAGGTCTAAAATAAAATTATTGCTGATAGTGGTGGGGTCACCGGCTTTATTTTTATATACAACAACGGTGTAACCATCATACCTGTTAAGCCCATCCTGGGTGGCAAACCACATATATCCCTGGCGGTCCTGCAGAATTTCAAAAATATGATTGTGGGACAAGCCATCATCAGTAGTAAGATGATCAATACGTAAGTCGTATTTCTGTGCATTTGAAATACATGGAAGCAAAAAGTAGACGAATGTAAAAATCAATATTTTATAGACTATTGTCATACAGTTAAATTGACATTTTAAGGTATTGTAAAATAAAACGTTGCCCCTTTTTTCACTTCCCCTTCGGCCCAAACCTTGCCCCCATGCCGGTGAATAATACGTTGTACAGTAGCCAAGCCGATTCCTGTTCCGGGAAATTCTTTGTAATCATGCAAACGCTGAAAGGTTCCAAACAATTTATCTGCATATTTCATATTAAAACCGGCCCCATTATCGCGAACAAAATACACCGGTTTTTCATCTTGTTGCTGCGTAACAAATTCAATATGCGCAGTTGGGCATTTTGATGTAAACTTCCAGGCATTGCCAATGAGGTTTTCCAATACACTTTGGATTAACCTTTCGTCGGCATTTGCTATAATTTCATCCTGAATAACAAATTCAACATTTCTATCCGGATCAGAATTTCGCAGGTCATTTGCAATTTCCTTTGCCATATCGCTAAGGTTTACCTGCCGGATATTCATTTCATCACGGCTTACACGCGAAAGGTTTAACATGTCTTCGATGAGTTGTGTCATTTTTTGTACACCCCTCCGCACTCTATGCAGATAATCCTGCCCGTGTTTGTCTAATAACTTGTTTTGATATTCTTCAAGTAAAATCTGGCTAAATCCATTGATACTGCGTAATGGTGCACGTAAATCGTGTGAGACCGAATAGGAAAATGATTCAAGTTCTTTGTTTACTGTATGGAGGCTCTCGTTTGTAATTTCCAGCTCATCGTTAACAGCTTGTAACTGGGCAGTACGCTCTTCTACCAGGCGTTCAAACTCACGGCTTCGGTTTTTAATATTTCGCAACTTCAATCTAAAACCAATAGTAACCGTGCCAAGAAGTAGTATGACTGCCATGCCCTTGAACCACCAGGTTTTCCACCAAGGTGTAAGTATCTTAAGATATATTGTTTTTCCTTCTCTGTTCCAAATTCCGTCGTGATTTGTACCCTGCACACGAAATACATAACTTCCTGAAGGCAGGTTTGTATAAACAGCCAACCGTTCTTTGCTGCCTACATTGTGCCAGTCGGTATCAAAACCTTCCAGTATGTAACGATAACGGTTCTTTTCCGGAGCTGCATAACTCAATGCCGCAAATTCAAAAGAGATGTTATTTTGTTTATGGTATAATGTCAGTGTATCCGTTTGGTTGATAGTCTTTCTCAGAACAGAATCATTGTTAATCGGCACCGACTTGCCAAACAGGCGGAAATCGGTAAGTACGATTGGTGGCACATAAGGATTGTTGCGTATATTTCCAGGTAGGAAGGCTACAAGCCCCTTACTGCAACCAAAAAA
>JBNLCS010000222.1:0-2925 GCA_050303935.1 Bacteroidales bacterium | reverse complement strand
TCCAGGCATTTTCCACTGTGGCGTGCCGAAATAGTATAGGTACCATTTGCCAGGCTTGTTTGCCCGGTACACCCAACAGGGCCAACTGCGCCTGACCCAACTACAATATTGTCAAAATAAATTGAAGCAGGGGCAGTCCCTGTAGCCACAAGCTCAATGGTATTTGTCCCTGGGTTCAGGTCCACATTTTGCGTATTGACAGCCCAATTACTTAATGATGATGTAGCCGTGAAATTAGGCGTTGCAACATTTGTCCCGTTAACATAAAGGGCAATTGAATTTACATTTGAGCCGGTAACAGCATATTTAATATTGATTGGGTAACTACCAGCAGAAGGTACGGTGACATAGTCCCTTACACTTGCAGAAGAGCTTGTCCCGAAATTAAGGTACCCTTGACCGGTATAGTTACGGATACTTCCTTCGTACCCTCCCGTGGTAATGCCAGAAATACTTTTATAGTCGAAGCACTCGGCCTCGTACTGAAGTGGGCCTGTGTAAACAGCTGGTGCACTTGGGGCAACCAGGTTTGCAGGTGTATATGAGGTTAAACGGCCAGTTGCCGTACCTGAACAGTTTATCGTAATATCCAGTGGGCCATTATGGTTTACTGTTAAAGTAAAGACCCCGCCCGACCAGTTACTTGTAACATTACTGGCCTGGTGACTGCCCCTGTCATTGAAGGAGTAAGTTGGTTGGGAATTGCTTCCGTACACCTTAATCACATCAGTTTTAAGCCCCGTGTAAAGTTCATTATCATAGTTACTCAAATAAACATCAATTCTATTGGAATATTCTTTAACAACCCCGGCAGTATACTGAGAGAAAGAAAAGTCCATACTGGAGCACGTGTTGTATTTCAAGGAAATATTTCCGCTTGCCGATTGTCCGGTTTTATAAGGATTATATACTACCCAACCATTTTCATGACGGCCTGCATAAATATCGCCTGAAGATTCTTGAGGGAACTGACTGTTAAACTCATTGACCTTACTTGAAATGCTGGGCCAACGGCTGGAATACGAAGATTTGTTGACCTGGTATTGAAAAGAATTGGCAAGGGCGTCGTCCAGTTGGTACACCATTGGTATGGTTGGATAGCGGCCTGTTTTTTTGAAGAAAGTCTTGTTGTCCCTTAAATTCCCATCACCATCCATCCGGTAAAGCCCTTCAAACAAGGATTCGGGCGTACTGTAAATATCGTCGTCCGTACCCGAATTGACATCGGCAATGACAACATATTTTGTACGGTCGATGACCTCTTGCCTGGAAGGGATACGTACCGTGCCGTCCAGTATTTTACGGAAAATATCCACACTAACATTGTCAAACTGGGGATAAGTTTCCCAGTTTCTCATTGTGTAACCATTGGTTGTTGCTACCCTACCGGTCTCACGGAAGCACATAGTCCAGATCAGCTCAGGGCCGTCAATCACGGTCTGGCCGGTCAACATCACATGCTCCAGGTGGGGGGCGCCTCCCGTTGCCAAGGTAAAATTGCCATGGTCCCCATTGGCATCTGTCCATCCTGTATCATCATAGCGGATTCCATATTGGCCACTATAACCTGAAAGGTAGGCGCCAAGGCAGATACTTTCCATATCAGATTGGTATGCCTGTTGGGTATATTTTTCACAGAGGATATAATTTTCCGTGTAATTGCGACAAGCTTCTGCAAAGGCAGGGCTTCGTTTCATTTGCCCTATCGGGTTAATGCTGGGGCCCCACTGGTTCCAGCACATGCTTACCACAAGGTAACCACCATATTGGTTGCACAACCCTAATAAATTGGCAAAGTGGTCCATCCTGTCGGTCCAGGATGCAGACAACGGGTCGTTTGGGTCATCATAGCCCCAGAACTGTTCCGCATAATTGAACCCTAAAAAATTAGGAAAATCCTGGAAAAACTCTTCATAAACAGAAAGGTCGAAATCGGATAATTGGCTGAACCCGCCGCTTGAACACTGTACCATGGCCCACATCCTGTTCTGGGCACATGTCCTCATCCACGATTTGGCAATTTCGTAGCCGTATTCAGCTACTTTGAACCTGCTTGTAGCAACATCATGGCTAATGGACAATGAAATGTTCATTACCACATAAGGGCGTATGTCCTGGGGGATCAGGTCGATGATCTTCTGGGGGTCGGCCCAGTTCCATGTATCGATGTGCACCAGCCACATGGGTTGGTCAGGGGAGATTGGACGTCTTAAAGTCTGTGCCCCAGCTTTGAATTGTGAAGCGGTAGTTAGCAGTAAAAAGATCATTAAAGAAATGACTATGCATTTCTTTGGTTTTTGTGGTTGAAATAATGTTTTCATGGCAAAATTAATTAATGTAATTAGTGGTTAATAATAGTTAAAGTATGTAGTATCCTTTTATGCTTATTGTATTTACACCAATTAAAAACATGTAATCGATTAATAAGTGTTGCCCTCACTTAAAAAAAGTTTTTAATAGTTAATAGTAGAACAAAGGTGTTACAATTACCTTAAATAATATGTCAATTATGTTTCAATTATTGTCAAATTTGATTCAATATTTTGTTTTTCTAAATGCAGCGAAAAGAGAACGATAGCTGATTATGTAAAAACTACTTTTAATGGCCTAATTGAACCCTAAAACGAAATATTCCGATCATACTAAATAATACCAAAAAAACGAAATAAAATAAAAAAGGTTGGACAAAAACTGTCCAACCTTTTATTCTTTACAGATTAAAAAAAATTATTCCTTAACAAATTTCTTTATTACTTCCCTTCCGTAGATGTTATTTATTTTTACTACATAAATACCACTGTTCAAGCCACTTATATCAAGTGTGACTTTCTGGTTGTTCACGTTGTGAGAAGAAATAATTTTACCTGTAATATTTATTTGAGCAGAAGCCTGACTGGCCGGTAGGTAGGTGTTGTTGCCATGCAA
>JBNLCS010000221.1:0-6101 GCA_050303935.1 Bacteroidales bacterium | reverse complement strand
AAATTTACCTTCAGCTACTAAATCAAGGTTTTTTCTATTACGTTTTAAAAATACAAGGGGTAAAAAATAAATAGCATTTAATGCTCCCCAAAATATAAAAGTCCAGTTTGCACCATGCCACAAACCCCTAACAACAAAAATGATCATCGTATTTCTTAGCATCATTGATTTGCCACCCCTACTTCCACCTAATGGTATATAAACATAATCCCTGAACCATGTTGATAACGAAATATGCCATCTTCTCCAAAATTCAGCAATATCTCTTGAAAAATACGGGAATGCAAAGTTTTTCATCAGGTTAAATCCAAATAACCGGGATGTCCCAATCGCTATATCAGAATAGCCGGAGAAATCCCCATAGATTTGAAATGTAAAGAATAAGGCACCAAAAATGAGGGTGCTTCCCGAGTACATGGTATAATTGTTGAATATTTCATTGGCAAATGTTGCACAATTATCTGCGATCACAATTTTTTTAAACAACCCCCAAAGGATCTGTCGCATACCATCCACTGCTTCATTGTAATCAAAAACCCTTTTTTTGCTCATTTGGGGAAGTAAATTCACGGCCCTTTCAATTGGGCCTGCCACCAGTTGCGGAAAAAAGCTTACAAAGGCAAAAAATGCCACAATATCTTTTGTAGGTTCAAGTTTTCTTTTGTATACATCGATAGAATAACTTAAAGTTTGAAATGTGTAAAAACTAATCCCAACAGGCAATATTATATTTAATCTTGATGGTTCAATTTGTTTACCAAAATAAGTGAAAGCTGAAGCAAAACTTTCAACAAAAAAATTATAATACTTAAAGAACCCAAGAAAACCTAAATTAACAAAAATTGAAATGAACAAGAGGAGTTTCCGGGTCTTTGCTTCTTTTGTTTTGTCAAGTTGTATACCGATAAAATAATCAACAAATGAACTAAAAATAATCAGTGAAAGAAAACGCCAGTCCCACCAGCCATAAAAAACATAACTACCAAAAAGAATTAACAAATTTTGCAGTTTAAGATTTTTATTGGTTACAAACCAATAAAGTATAAACATGATTGGAAGGAATATTGCGAATTCTATTGAGTTAAAAAGCATGGTTTATAATATTTTATCGTTAATTTGATTTTCGAATTTATTTACACTGTTAAATCAAATGTTGTTTTAATTATTAAATGTATTTCTTGGTTCTTTTAAAACCAAACCATAAAACTTTATTCTCTTTCGTAAATCCTGTTAAACAGAAATGTGGAAAACTCATCTCTTCTATTTATGCTAAGGTGCCAAATATCAGGAAAATCAGAATCACTGAAATTAAAACCATTATTATCGATTATCGTAATATTATTTTTTTCAAGCCAACCCTCAAAAATATCTTTGTCTTTTTTAGCTTTTTGCGAACTATAAATGTTTGCCTGTGCTGAATGCAATGGAATTTCATACAAAAATAATGATCCTCCATTTTTAACTACCAAATTGTTTAAATATGCCAGTGAACTGTTGTCCATTGCCTGGTATGTTAATGTGGGAGATTCTTCAACAATTTGTTTGTCATAGCCTGCTGCAACAATTGCTCTTTTGCGAACCTCATCTAGTCCGTCAGTACGTATACCACCTTCGTTAGTCAATGTTTCCTTATCTTTTTTTGAGAAAGATTCATTCAATACACGTAATTTTTCTTTTAATTTTTCTTTCAAATATCGTTGGCAACGCGCTGCAGAACTGAGATACAGCATTACCATTTCACTTTTAACCTTCGTTTTGTTTTCTGATATCTGTAAATATTCCATTAAGTTTCCCCAGTGAATGTGCGGTAACATTAAATGAGGCATTGGTTTAGCATTTGAATAAAATTCTGGTTCATAAACTTTTAAGCGGTCATCACTGTACAAATCTGTATAAATTGAAGAACCAGGATATCCAATTATCACTTTAGCCCCTTTTAAATAATCAGGATATTGTTTTAACCTGTTTTCTAATGCTTGAATATGTATACCAGCAGTCATATAACCCCGGCCTGCAACAACTGCAATTGAACCAGGATCTTTTTGCATAAATATTTTCGGGTTTATTGAAGCAGGTACCCTCGATCGTCCAATGAATAGATAATCTACGTGTTCAGTATGCTTAGATTTGAAATAATCAGCATATATATTTTTGTTATTATCAAGATCATAGGTGTTAATAGAATCAAAGTATAACGGATCTATCGCTATTCGAGAGATAATCTCTGTTATTATGATAAACAGTATTATAAACTTCGCTAATCTTAAATATACTTTTTTCATACTATTTTAAAATTGCAGGTATATAAAAGTTGCCTGATCAGCCTGAAACAGAAAAACCAAAATTACCAGTCCGTAATAAATGGACCATCTAATCCAGGGTTGTTTAATCCCCTCAATTTGTAATCCATGATCTTTAGTGCGTTGAAACCATTCAACCGTCATCATTACAACAATAAAGAACAAAACATTTACGGGGATTACTTCTGGAATAGAAAACAAGGATAAAGAGAAAATATTAAAGAAAAACCCCAATCCGTGTTCTACTGATTCTGCCCTGAATAATATCTCTGTAAACATAACTAAGCTAAACGTTCCCAATACATTGGTAAACTCTTTAAATGAAGGAAGGTTTTTCCCTTTGGCAATCTTTTTCTTTTTATTCATAGTTCCCTTAACAATTAAGGGGATAAAATATAAACCATGCAAAAAACCAAATAAAACATAGGTCCAATTTGCACCATGCCAAATTCCACAAATGGTAAAGTTTAAAATAATTGCAATACTTAAGCCTATCTTGCCATAGTCTCTTAATGCAATGCTTAACGGGGTAAATACATATTCCGTTAACCATATTGTAAGGGACATATGCCATTTCCTCCAAAATTCAGCAATGTTTTGCGCAAAAAATGGGAAATCAAAGTTTTTTGCAATTCTAAAACCAACCAACCTGGCTATTCCAATTGCCATATCGGTATATCCTGAAAAATCGGCGTACAATTGCATTGTATATAGAAAAGCACCTAACAATAATGAACTTCCTGACATTGCTTCGTAACCTCCAAAAATTTGATCGGTATACATCGCGCAATTATCAGCAATAACAACCTTTTTAAATAAACCCCATAAAATTTGCCTAAATGAATCTATGGTCTGTTCGTAGCTAAATTCCCTTTTCTTTTCAAATTGAGGAATAAGGTTCTTGGCTTTATCAATGGGGCCGGAAAGAATGGATGGAAAAAATGCAACATAATTGAAAAATACAACAATATCTTTTGTAGGTTCTGTTTTTCTGTTATAAATATCAATAATGTAGCTTAATATTCTAAACGTGAAATAACTTATGCCGATAGGTACAATAATTTTTATTGTATGTAAACTGGAATTAAAACCTACAGCCTGTAACGCATCATTAATTGACGTGATAAAAAAAATGAAATATTTAAAGTACAACAAACCACCGACACCTTGAACAATGGCGATATAATAAAATATTTTTTTACGTTTTTCATTCGTTTCCTGATGGATTAGGATACCCAGATAATAATTTAATGCTGATATCCCAATTAAAAGAAACAAGAACCTCCAGTCGGCCCATGCATAAAAGAAATAACAACTTACCAGGATAAAAATATTTTGGAGTTTTAAATGTTTATTTAAAACGATCCAATATATTGCATAAAATATTGCAAAAAATATTACAAAATTTAGCGAATTAAAAAGCATATATTACAGTTATTGTAGGATATTATTCATTAATTTTGGACAAAATAGTATCTACCATTTCCCCAACATTTTTCCAACCTTGGATTTCACGAGATGCAAATCTTATTTTAAATGCTTTTTCAATTTCTACAACAAACTGAATATGTGTTAAAGAATCCCAACCTTCAACTTCATCGGCAGTGGTTGTTTCTGTTAATTCAACATCTTCGTTATCAAATATATCAATTCCTATTTCAACCAATTTGGCGATTATATCACTTTTTTGCATAATTTTTAATTTTATTTTTTACTAATATAACAAGGTTTATTTTCATATTTCTCTGTATTAATTACCCAAAAACCTTCTTCTTGTTCAAATCCAAGATTTTTATAATGGTCTTTTACCATCCCATTTTTTTCTGTGGGTATGTATTCGCCTTTAACTTTACTATATCCGTTATTTTTTGCAGTCTCAATAATGGTATTCAATATGAAATTTTCCATTCCTCTTTTTAATACCCTGCAACTCATAAACCATGTATCTATAAATAATGTGGTATTGTCTTCCTGTTGTAAGATTATAGCACTAATTAAACCATTATCCCCAAATTTATCTTCAAGGGTAAAAGTTAAAGTATAATAATTATTGTCTTCCGCAACCCTTTTTATATCATCCTCTGTATAGCGTACAGTCCTTAAATTAAATTGATTTGATCGTTGCGATAATTGTGCAACCCTTGGCGTATTGAAGCTATTAAAAGGTTGTACGTCTGAAAGCATATCAAGGCTTTTCAGGAATTCATTTTCATCAGTAAACTTTTGATGAAAAGTTACCCGTTCGGCCTCAACCTGGTATAATTTTGTCCTTTCAGTATCCTCCCCGGAAAAAGAGGTTGTTTCAAAGAGATTTAGCGTATAAAGATATTCTAAATATTCGGCAGGGTCTTCAGGAAGCTCGGGAACCAATACGCCTTCAACATTTGCCCTTACCATATTTCTTTCAAACGGGTTATCATCTAAAAATACCATAGAATCAAATCCGATATTTAGGATACGCTGAATTTTTCTTATGTTATCAGCCTTATTTTCCCAGTTTGCAACAAAAACCGCTATATCATCAAGTTTGAGAACCATGTCGGGGTGTTTCTCAAATGGTGCTTTTGCTTTGTCTTCATCATTTTTACTACATACGGCAAGTATAATACCTCTTTGTTGTAACGCTTTTATCCAAAGTTGAAATTCAGTAAAAGCCTTGCCAATACCCAGCATACCGAGCTGTATATTCTCGATGCCGTCATCACCAATTACCCCCCCCCAAAGAGTGTTGTCCAGATCAAGTATCAGGCATTTTTTGATCTTTCCATTCATGGCAGCTAACATGTTTACAACGTTGAAGGCTACCTTAGGAACGATATCCACACTCAAAATCATTTCAGTATTTACATATATGGACGGAGAAAAAGATCTTTCCTTTCCATACCTGTTTTGGACACTAGATAAATCACATATATAAAGGTTTGCGGCTTGTGAAGCTTTTTCCATTAACAAATAATTCAGCTTTCGTACCTGGAAAACAAATGAGCTACTTACCTTATTACTGTGATTTCCAAAAACGTTATCATCAATTTCGGCAATGTTAAAGTATATTACCTTGGTCTTCATTTTTGATGACAGGGCTTGCAAGTACATTTCAAGTTGATCGATCCTGTCTTGTGCGAAAGACTCTTTTTTCGCACTGGGCAACTTATTAAACTTATATAACAGTTTATGGGAAGATTCAAATACAATAGTAACCTCCGGTTCATGTTCATACAATTCGGATGTGGAATCCAGAATTTGTCTTTCTATCTGGTTAAAATCTGCTTCAAAAATATCCAGGTCGTATGAAAACTCATATCCCCAGCCTTTTATAGCCTGAACAATAAACTGTGATGCAGTATCTGCTAAAAAAGCAAGTTTTATTTTTTTAAATCTTGAAAAATCTTTTTTTAAGTTCTTTTTTAGATCCCTTAATTCCATTAATTTATGTACGGTTTAGTTTGTATGGCTAATTAATTGGGTTCAAAATTAATATTATTTGACCAACAAATTATTATATTAAATTTAGTTTTCCATAAACATTGATTTTATTACCATATTCAGCGATTTTTTGTAGATGGGTTAGGTTTAATTTAATTCTTATTTATCGTATATATTAGACTTTTTTGTTTTCTGAGAATATAGTTGGGCAATTATCCCGGTAAATTTAGCTGCCATTGTTTTCATTCCAATATCATTTAAATGCAAACCATCCACGGTAATATCCTTATCCTGAAATTTAATTTCGTCTTTTGTTATATAATACAAATTGGAAATGTTTAAATCTTTTGCTTTTTTAAAAACCTGCCTTAACATATT
>JBNLCS010000220.1:0-3335 GCA_050303935.1 Bacteroidales bacterium | reverse complement strand
TGTGGAGGAAATTTCTTCTTCGATTGAGGAAATGTCTTCTACTGTTGACCAAAATGCAAACGGTGCACTGCATGCAGGCGAAATGACTGAGCAGGCATCTAAAAATATTCTGCAAAACAACGATTCTATTAAAGATTCAATTCAATCAATGGTTGTTGTAGCAGATAAAATATCCATCATTAGTGATATTGCCTACCAAACAAACATTCTGGCCTTAAATGCTGCAATTGAAGCTGCCAGGGCTGGTGAACATGGTAAAGGTTTTGCAGTGGTAGCAGCTGAAGTACGAAAACTTGCGGATCAAAGTAGAAAAGCTGCAGATGAAATAGATACATTGTCGAAAAACGGGGTTACAATAGCGAGGAATGCAGGGATACAGTTCGAAGAAATTATTCCTGAAATTGATCGTACTTCCAAACTTGTAAAGGAAATTGCATTAGCAAGTAAAGAACAAAGTTTGGGTATTGGTCAAATAAGCTCTTCAATAGAAATCTTGAACCAGGTCACCCAGCAAAATGCTGCAGCATCAGAAGAAATTGCATCAAGTACAGAGGAGCTTTCCAGCCAGGCTGAGCAGCTTAGAGAAATAATGAAGTATTTTAATGTGGGTGAATTAAGCCTTGCTGGTAAATCATTCATTGATAAGAAGAATATGCGTTTAACTCGGATCAGTGATAACAAGAAGAACACAGTAATTATTGATCTAAATGATACGGACAAGAATAAATTTAAAGCAACTCCGAAGACTTCTGTATATGGTAAATCAACTGACAATTTTGATATTGGTGAACCAGATATTTACGCCGAAGAAGAATTTGAGAGATTTTAATATTCCAATCATTAATAATTTCTTTCAACTGAGAGTTATTTGATTTATCAAACTTACTACCTAAAGTGATTTCATCTAATGAATTAGAAATATCCAGGAATAATGGATTTTCATTTTTCCCACAACAAACCAATCTTACTTCACATTCGTTACTCCATTCACTTCTTTTATGAAAAAACAACTTTTTACAGTTTTTTTTGAAATAGTTAATAATTTCATCATTACCTGTTCCTGGTTCCAATAAAAAATTTAATGATTTTCTTCTATCCTTATACTCCATTCTATCAATAATATACCAATCGTTATTAAATTCGTTGTACTTAATAAATTTATCCTTATTGATTTTTAAACACACCCCTGTATGATTTCCCCCATAATAAGCCCACATATTCATTAATTCATTTCCAATAATATTTTTTATACCCATTTCTGGGTTTACATAAAGAAAATCACCTGAGAAACAAGCAATTTTAAAAATACTAACTACATCCAAATTTCCTCTCTTAAAGATTGGACGAAATGTCGAATCAATTTTTTGTGAAACTCCACTAAACAAAAAGAAGGTTTTATTTTTATATTCAACAGGATCATTTACGTCTTTTAAGGAACTTAACTTAAGAGTTTTATTTGGCAAAATATATTTAATTGCATTTTTTGCTGTTGTATAGTGATATAAATAATCGATATCGTTGATGGGTTTATGCATATCATATTTATTTCGTATTCATAATAAAATAAGAAATTATTTTGAAGACGGTATTGAAATATGAAAAGTAGTGCCTTCCTCTATTTTTGATTCATACCAGATTCTTCCCTTTAATAATTTAATAATTTCATTTGTAAGAGTTAAACCAATGCCCAATCCTTCATATTTTTTTGAAAGCCCAGTTTCAACTTGACTAAATTTTTTAAAAATGTAAGATGGATTCTTAGTTTCAATTCCAATACCGGTGTCCTTAATATTACAATAAAAGACATCATGTTTAATGAAATATTCAATTTCAACTGTACCTTCACTTGTAAATTTTATTGCATTATCTAATATATTAGATATTGCCTGTTTTAACTTATAATTATCTGTTAAAAATCTCAATTCTGTTTTAGAAGGTTTATTAATAATAAGCTTAATTGTAGGTTTCTCTAAAATCACCTTTGAGTTATAATAATTAAAAATTTCTTTCATTAAAAAATGCACATCTATACTTTCAATGTTAACCTTTACCCTTCCTGCTGTAAACAAAGATAAATCGATAATATCACCAATAATATTAAGCATATATCTACCATTGTTCCTAATATTATTAGCATAGCGTTCTAAATTTTCATTTTTATTTACATTTGTTAAAATAAGTTCTGTAAATCCAAGGATTGCATTTAAAGGGGTTCTTAATTCATGAGAAAAGTTACTTAACAAAGCATTCATAAACCTGTCTCCTTCTTCTAATTTATTCTTAATTAATTCAAATTCTTGGAATTGCGAATTACCAAGAATATCCAATAAACTTTGTGATAATGAATTCATTTCATGAGCAAAGTATTGAATTTTATTTATTGGAGAATTATCAAATTTACCTAATTCTAGATTTATAATTTTAGAGGTTACTGTTTCAACTTTACCGGTTTGTAAATTTAATTTTTCCATAAAAGATCTCAAATCCTTTTTTGCCTGATCTGCTCCAGAAAGATTTTTGTGATTTACTGGAATTACACGTGTTCCAGCCAAATCAAAACTTGGTTTTTCATTTTCATCGATTATTTGTATAAATGGTTTTTGAATAACGTGTCGAATAGCTATTTCATAATATACATTTGGATTACCTCCTGTTAAATCACAAACTACTAAATCATTATAAACTATGTGTTGAATTATTTGATCAGTAATAATTCCCATTTCACTAATCTCATCAGCTCGTATTGTATTATAATTAAATTCATCTTGGATTATTGGTTTTATAATGTATTTTAGGATTTCATCTGATCTTTTTCTTATATCCGAGTTTTTTTCACCAATTGGTGAAATTATAAAGCAGGTTTTCATAATATAATACCCTTCAAATTTATTTTGATTTTTTTTTCTTTCTCTTTTCAGTTGGACCATCAATATAATTCTTCGCCCAATCTATATATCGATAAAAAGTAGCCCTGCTAACATTGATTGCCTTTGCTAATTCAGGGACAGACATCCTTTCTTCCTTCGGTTTCTTTCGGTTTTCAATGGAGAAGTTGTAAACCGCAATTGCTTTTTTCTGAGCTTCAGGAGTTAATCCAGGTTTTCGTCCACCAATTCTACCATGTTCCCTGGTAGCTTTTAAACCAGCCATGGTTCTTTCTCTTATCAACTCCCTTTCAAATTCTGCAAAGGAAGCAAAAAGGTTAAAGATCAATCTTCCCTGAATGGTTGTTGTATCGATATTATCATTTAGGCTAATAAATTCAACCTGTTTGGCCTTAAAATCATTCAATAAATCTATTAAATGTTTTAAAGACCTTCCTAACCGGTCAAGTT
>JBNLCS010000219.1:0-2190 GCA_050303935.1 Bacteroidales bacterium | reverse complement strand
ATTTGTCCTGATATTCATAACCAGAATTGATTCTATCGGAAAAAGCCATCTTTATACCACCAGGATGCTCCTGGGCAACATACATCATACAATACCTGCCATCAGGAAGTGGAGTAATATCGGCATCCAATATTTGAATTTCCGGATTAGGATATGTAAATAAAATCTTTGGTTTGGTAACCAGGGTAGTAGAATCATTGTCAGTATATGCGTAGTATAATTTTGTTAAACCATGACCAATGCGCATTGTGAAATACAGCATCATTTTGTCTGCCACTGGGTCATAAATAGTTTGTGGTGCCCAGGCGCAACCTACTTCTTGAAGTTCCGGAAATATATCTTCAAGATGTACATTATTGTATTTCCAGTTTACAAGATCATAAGATCTCATAAGCACAAAACCACGGTTATTACCCCAATCGTATTTTTCAACCGGACGTTCCCATTGTGTTTCACGGAGCCCTTCCCTTTTGGCAAAAATATGCAGATCAGTCATGGCAATATAAAAGGCACCATCGGGTCCACGGGTAATATGCGGGTCTCTAATACCTTTTTGGCTGGCAATACTATCACCTCTTACAACAGGATTACCATTATTTATATCTGTAAATGTGTAGCCATCGGTACTTATGGCCATAAACAAACTGTGAGTTGGATCTGTAAAATATACCAACAGGTAAGCAGCCAAATCTTTTTCTTTTGGGGCCTTCGCTGATATTTCGGATAGACCACCCTGAAAATAAAATAGTACTGATAAAACAAACACGAACTGAAATTTTGCTTTCATAATATTTGGGTTTATTAATTATCTTATTGGTTTTACTCCTTCTGTAGTCATTCGAACAGGTTTGTACATACCGTTCTTATCAAACTCTAATTTGTCGATACAAACACTTCTGCTATAGCTTCCACCCTGGGTTTGAATTCCTCCATTGTGATAAACAAAGTACCAGTTGCCTTTATATTCAATAATAGACTGATGATTGGTATTGCTGTTTCCAGCTATTTCATTTATAATGCCCTTATATGTATAAGGACCGTCAGGCTTATCACTAATTGCATATGCAATACGTTCCGGAAAACCTATTGCAAAAGAAAGAAAATATATTCCATCCTTTTTATGTATCCAGGGTGCCTCTGTAAATGGAAAATCCATTGTACCTTCTATTAAAACTGTTTTCACACCATAATTAAGATCGTATGATATCATATCCTTATTCAATTTCACGACCCAACACCCACGATTGCCCCAATATAACCAGGCCTGATCATCGTCATCTATAAACACAGTTGGATCAATGGTTCTCCATCCATTGGTCTGACCTGGACTGTTTTCATTTGTTAGCAATGGTTTTCCTAATATATCCTTGTAGGGTCCTTCTGGCCGGTCAGCAACTGCAACACCAATACCCGTGTAATTAGTGCTTACATACCAGTAAAACTTTCCGTTTCTTTCAATAACCTGAGCAGCATAAGCATATTCTCCGGTATTCCATGAAAAATCATTAGCAAATAAAGGGATCTTATATTCCTCGAAATTTTTCATGTCAGTTGTTGCAAAACAACACCAATTTTTAATATTGTATCCTTTTTGTCCCCCCTTCGCATCTTCACCAGTGAAAATAAATAAGGTATCACAATAAACGATGGCTGCAGGATCACATGTGTACTTATGTGTTATCACCGGATTGCCGGAAGCTTTCCATGAATAAATTATTTTTTTGTTTAAAGATTCTTCAATAGTTTTCTTATTTTGAGAATTAACCGGAAGAATATTTACCAGGATTGCTATAGGCAATACGGTTCCTTGTAAAGTCTTATATATATTCATTCTATTTAGAAATTGTTTCATCTTAAGTTACAATTTTTTTGATTTTTTCATCTTCTTTTACCATTAAATATGACGTTCATTTAAAATATGATCAAAATGAAAATTTATTTCTAGGTTAAAATATTTTTGGAAGTGGAAATAAGTAAAATTCTTTTCGAAAGTTGAAAATAGTAAAAAGATGAAATTTTAACAAATTGATAATGAGTTATTAGCAATGGAATATACAAATTGATTCAATTATTTACATAATGATTTAAAATCATTATTAAAGGTTTCTTTATTTTTTATTTTTCCAGAAAGGGAATTCTTTTAACTATATAATTTTATATTGAAACTAAAACTTAGAGACTGTTTAAATT
>JBNLCS010000218.1:0-3569 GCA_050303935.1 Bacteroidales bacterium | reverse complement strand
ATGAACCACTTTATGGAAATAGCGAAAATGCGTGCCGGACGTTTGTTATGGGCCAAATTGGTGAAACAATTTAATCCGGAAAATCCAAAATCGATGGCCTTGCGTACGCATTCCCAAACTTCAGGATGGAGCTTAACGGAGCAAGACCCATTCAATAATGTTTCAAGAACGTGTATTGAAGCCATGGCAGCAGCGCTGGGACATACACAATCGCTCCATACCAACGCGCTGGATGAGGCCATCGCGTTACCAACAGATTTTTCAGCACGAATTGCACGAAATACGCAAATATATATTCAGGAAGAAACGAACATTTGTAAAGCAGTTGATCCTTGGGCTGGTTCGTATTATGTTGAAAACCTGACCCATGAGCTTGTTAATAAGGCATGGGGACATATTCAGGAAATTGAGAAACTTGGCGGCATGGCCAAAGCAATAGAAACAGGTATCCCTAAAATGAGGATTGAAGAAGCGGCAGCCAGAAAACAAGCCAGGATAGACTCAGGTAAAGATATCATAGTTGGGGTTAATAAATACCGGCTTGAAAAGGAAGACCCTATTGAAATCCTCGAAGTGGATAATACTGCGGTAAGGAATTCACAGATTGAAAGGCTTAAAAAGTTAAAGGCCGAAAGAAATTCTGATGAAGTGGAGAAAGCATTAAACAATATAACTGAAGCAGCAAAAACAGGAACGGGTAATTTACTTGAATTATCTGTGATAGCTGCACAAAAAAGAGCTACCTTAGGGGAAATTTCAGATGCTATTGAGAAAGTTTCCGGAAGATACAGAGCTGTGATTAGATCAATATCAGGGGTTTATTCTAAAGAATCTATGGAAGACGAAAAATATAAAAAAGCAAGGGAGTTGGCACAAAAATTTGCTGAGATGGAAGGGCGCCAGCCACGTATTATGATAGCTAAGATGGGGCAGGATGGCCATGACAGGGGGGCCAAAGTAGTATCAACCGGATATGCGGATATTGGTTTTGACGTAGATATAGGGCCATTGTTCCAAACGCCTGAAGAAGCGGCCAGGCAAGCTGTAGAAAACGATGTTCATGTATTGGGCGTTTCCAGCCTGGCTGCTGGTCATAAAACGCTCATTCCACAAGTAATTGAAGCCTTAAAAGAGCATGGCCGTCAGGATATCATGGTAATTGCCGGTGGCGTTATCCCTGCCCAGGATTATCAGTTTTTATATAATGCAGGTGTAGTTGGTATTTTCGGCCCTGGTTCTTCAGTTTCAGAAGCGGCCATAAAAATACTTGAGATATTAATTGATGTTTTGCATGGTGACGAATAAAAAAGACCGGAAATTTCCGGCCTTTCTTATAATATCATAATTATAAGTTTAATCAGGGAAATATCCCCGCATAATACCCCGTTTCGAATTTTTAACAAACAGGATAATTTCATCCCTTTCAGGTGAAGCTGGCATTTCAGCTTCAATATAGTCAATTGCATCGGAGTTATTGTATCCTCTCTGATATAATATCCTGTATATTTCCTGTATTTCGTTTATTTTTTCATTTGTGAAACTTCTTCTTCTTAAACCGATCGAGTTTACGCCTACATAAGAAAGAGGTTCACGCGCTGCCTTAACAAATGGGGGTACATCTTTTCTTACCAGGGACCCTCCGCCAATCATCACATGACAGCCAATATGTACAAACTGATGAACAGCAGTATATGGTGCTATTATAGCAAATTCATCAACAACTACTTCACCGGCTAACCCGGCAAAACCACTTAATATACAATTGTCTTTTACAATACAGTCATGTGCAATATGTACGTAACACATTAATAAACAATTGTTACCAATAATGGTCTTCCCTTTGGCAGCAGTTCCCCGGTTAATGGTAACACATTCCCGTATTGTTGTATTATCCCCAATCTCAACAGTAGTCTTTTCTCCCTGAAATTTAAGGTCCTGGGGTATCGCCGATATTACAGCTCCCGGGAAAATTTTACAGTTTTTACCAATGCGGGCCCCGTCCATAATTGTAACATTTGGCCCTATCCAGGTCCCTTCTCCAATCAGCACATCTTTGTGAATGGTCACGAAAGGTTCAATAACCACGTTATCTGCAATCTTTGCTTCCGGGTGAACGTATGATAAAGGTTGATTCATATACTAACTTTTCAATTTTATTTATTTTTTGTTTTTTTTGTAAGTTGTGCCATAAACTCAGCTTCAATAACACACTTATTCCCTACAAAAGCTTGCCCCTTGGTAATGGCAATCCCTCTTTTGGCCGGTCCCATTAATTGCATTCTTATATTTAGGGTATCTCCTGGTACAACTTTGTTTTTAAACCGTACATTTTCTATCTTAAGAAACAAGGTAAGATAATCTTTGGGATTATCAACCTGGTTTAGCAATAATATTGCCCCACATTGTGCCATGGCTTCAATTTGAAGTACACCTGGCATTATAGCTTCTTCAGGAAAGTGGCCAATAAAATGCGCTTCGTTCATGGTAACATTTTTAATACCTTGAACAAACCAGTCATCAAGATACGTAATCTTATCGATAAATAGAAACGGCGGACGATGGGGCAATAGTTCCTGAATACCCATTATGTCAAACACCGGTTTATCCTCAGGATTATAATGAGGGGGTAGTGGATGTTTCTCCTGTCGCTTAATTATTTTGCGCAACGTTTTTGCAAACTCAGTGTTAACTCTATGGCCAGGTCTTGTGGCAATTATCTTTCCTTTAATATTTTTTCCAACAAGGGTCAGGTCACCAATAACATCTAATAATTTGTGCCTTGCCGGTTCGTTGTTATAAATAAGGTCAACATTGTTCAATATTCCTTCGGGTTTAACTTCAACACGCGGATTGTTAAACAGTGTTGCCAATTTGTCAAAATATTCCTGTGTGTATTCTTTATCGATTATAATTATGGCGTTGTCTAAATCACCGCCTTTTATCAGGTTGTTTTTCAGTAAAATTTCCAGGTCACTAATAAAAACAAACGTTTTACAATGAGATAGTTCTTTTTCGAAATCCTGATTTTCGTTAAATGTGGCAAATTGGTTACTGATAACCCGCGTATTAAAATCAACATGAACGTCAATGTTGTAACTATCATCGGGGTAAGCAACTATTTTACTTCCGGTTGCTTCATCAACATATTCAATCTTCTCTGTTATTACAAAATATTCCCTGTTGGCATCCTGCTGAACAATACCTGCTTTGTTGATAGCTTCTACCCAGGGTTTTGAGCTACCATCAAGAATTGGTACCTCGGTAGCATTTATATCGATACTTACGTTGTCAACTTTTAAGCCTGTTAAAGCTGCAAGCAAGTGTTCCATGGTTGCTATTTTTATAGGACCGGCTTCCAGGGTTGTCCCACGGGCTGTGTCGGTAACAAATTCTGCAAGGGCCTTGATTTCCGGTTGGCCTTCAAGATCTGTTCGCCTGAATGTAATACCATGGTTTTCACTTGCCGGTTTTATAGTAACAGATACAGTCTGACCTGAGTGTAATCCTTTTCCGTTTATATTAAATCCAGACTTTAATGTTTGTTGCTTTTCCTGCATGTTCCGCTATTA
>JBNLCS010000217.1:0-7215 GCA_050303935.1 Bacteroidales bacterium | reverse complement strand
GGTTTGCTGAAATAAAAGCAAGGCCGGTAACCCATGCAGGCAATGACCGTCCTGCCTCTAAAAAGGCAGATGCATCTTTCATGTACTTTTTTAAAGCCCAACCAATGCCAAGCACAAAAACAAAATAAATGATCATGATGGCATAATCGAGTACCGTAAGCGTTGAAATAGTTCCCATTTTTTATTTTTAGTTTTAATTAATTATAATTAATAGTTTGCAGGAAAGCAAAAATACGATTATTTGTATTTGAAACAAATACATAAATTTCATACTTCGGTGTAATTTGATTCAAAAGAGTTTATCTATTGGCTTTTTGTTTTCTAAAGTTTTTAGAAAATACTGGTTTTAATGAACATTTCTTTCATATTTTTGCAGTTTATTTAGAAACTTTAAAAACAAATATACATGTTAGAATCATTAAAACAGGAAGTATTTGAAGCGAATCTTGCATTGGTGAAACACAAACTTGTTATATTCACCTGGGGCAATGTAAGCGCTGTAGACCGGGAAAATAAATTGGTTGTGATCAAACCCAGCGGTGTTTCATATGATGAGATGAAAGCAGATGACATGGTTGTTGTTGATCTGGAGGGTAATGTAATTGAAGGGAAATACAAACCCTCTTCTGATACTCCAACCCATGTTGAGTTATATAAAGCATTTGAAGGAATTGGCGCTGTAGTCCATACGCATTCTGAATGGGCAACTTCATGGGCACAAGCTGGTATTTCGTTGCCTGCCATGGGTACCACGCATGCCGATTATTTTTATGGAGAGATCCCTTGTACGCGCCCCATGACAAAACAGGAAATTGAAAGTGCTTACGAAAAAGAAACAGGAAGTGTTATCATAGAAACATTTGCAAAAAGAAATATTGACCCGGTTGATGTACCTTCGGTCCTGGTGCATACCCATGGCCCCTTTTCCTGGGGAACGAATGCTGACAATGCGGTGCATAATGCTGTGGTGCTTGAAGAAGTGGCCAAGATGACATTCCGTTCAAAAATGCTTGGCAGGAATGAGCCCATGGACCAAAACCTTCTTGATAAGCATTATTTAAGAAAACATGGCAAAAATGCTTATTACGGCCAAAAATAATAATCATTAGCTAATAGTTTCTAGTTGATAGCTAAAATGAACAGATTGATAAACTATCAACCAGAAGCTATTAGCTGTAAACTCTCTCATATCCCCTTTTCACATTATTTATTATTCCATTTTATCTAAAAAACCGTAAATTCACAAAAAACCGTTGATATCTGAGTGTTGAAAACAAAACATCGTTGTAAAAAAAACTGATAGGGCTACTTTATGCAGAACCTTCTTATTTTTATCGATTGGTACTCTCCCGGTTTCAATGCCGGGGGACCTGTACGTTCCATGATTAATTTGGTTGATTATCTGCATGAAGATTACAACATTAAAATTATAACTCGAAATACCGATTATTTATCAGAGGAACCCTATAAGGACATTAAACCAGGCGAATGGACAACCATCCATCAAAACGTTTCGTGTTGTTATCTCAGTAAGGAACTGGTAAATTATAAAAATTTAAAGAAGATCATTAAACAACATCACGATCACATCATATATATTAATGGTATTTACTCATTCTATTTTTCAATAGTACCATTATATCTGGCAAATAAATATGCAAAAAAAACAATAGTAGCGCCAAGAGGTATGCTGGCCCCCAGTGCAATTAACATCAAAAAAAGCAGGAAAAAGTTTTTCATCAACATATCACGGATAGTTGGTGTATACAGAAAAGTAGTATTCCACGCAACCAATGAAAATGAGGCAAACCAGATAAGAACATATATTTCTTCAAAAGCACGTATAAAAATTGCTGCTAATTTACCGCGTAAAACAAATAGCTCAAAACCGGCCGGATATCGCAAACAAAAAGGCTCTTTAAAAATGATCAGCATTGCCCGGATTGCCCCGGAAAAAAATACGCTGTATGCTATCAAATTATTAAATGGGGTTTACAAGGGTACCATTGAATTTGATATATACGGATCGGTTTACAATGAAAACTATTATACACAATGTAAAGAAATGGCTGGTAACCTCCCTGAAAATATACATGTAAACTTCAAAGGCCCTGTCCATCCTGAATTAACGGAAGAACTATATGCCGGGTCACATTTCCTGTTTATGCCTACTAGGGGAGAAAATTTTGGACATGCCATTTTGGAAAGTTTTACGGCAGGTACACCGGTAATTATTTCTGATCAAACTCCTTGGAAAAACCTGCATGATAAAAAGCTGGGCTGGGATATTTCCTTAAATAAACCTGAGACTTTTCAAAAAATTATTCAGCAATGCCTGGATATGGATAAACCAGAACATGATAAACTACGTGAGAACACCTGGTTATATGCAAAACTGTATTGTGAGAATGAACAACTGATAAAGCACACACTAAAGATATTTGATTTTAATAATATCTAATTCGAAAATATAAAATCCTCTGTATCTTATTGAAATGATTCCATCAGCTTTTCAATGGTTAAAGGTTTGGCAATTATCTTTTTATTATTATCCAATAAAAACATAGTAGGTGTAGCGTAAACTGCATATAATTTGGTTAAAGCATCATCCCAGCCCTCAAAAGATGTATAATTAATCCAGTTATACTGGCCTTTAATTATTTCATTGGTGAATTGGTTTTTATCCTGATCAAGTGAAACAGCGATTATTTCCAGTTTCTTTTCCAGTTGATTATCATAAATATCTTTGAGTTTTGGCAATAATTCCGTACAATGTGGACACCAGGTTGCCCAAAAGACAATTAATGTATAATCATAATTCAATTTATACAAGTTTATTTCTTTTTCATAAATATCATTAATGGTAAAATCAGGGGAAAAATTATTCACAGCAACTCTTTGAATACCACTCATTTTCTCGAGCAATTCTTCATAAGTTTCCAGGTTTACACAAACATTTTCTAATGAATTATTTTGAGCCAAATATAATTGTAATTCTTCATTATTTGTTCTTAAGAATTCTTTGAACAATACATCCAGCGTAAATGTATATATTTTTTCATTGGCCTCTGCCATAGTTAAAATACTTTTAACTGCTTTTTTAAACTCATCATTTTGCTGTTCATTATTTAACAAAGGGTTTTTAAAGAGCTTTAAGTAACTTAAAATTTTTTGTTGAAAAAAGGGGGTGTTTAACAGAACAGGATCTTTAAAATCCGATAAATTAAAAAAGTGATCCTTTAAACTTTGAATCTGCTCATCAAAATTATTTTTAAGGTTTATTGACGGTCTGTGTTCAAAATTCACAATTTTAGAAACCAATGTACCAGGATACTGCTTATTAACCTCTAGGATATATTCTGTAAACACAAGGTCTAATCTTTTTATCTCTTCTACCACTTCATCATAGAATGCATCTTGTTTTGCATAGATATTTAGACATTGATATACGGCTCTTTGTTTATTTTCGAAATTAGATTTCTTTTTAAGATATTTAAAATAAACTTTGTTTTCAACAGAATTAATTACTTGTAATGAATCATATAAATTGCCAAAACTTGTTTTAAATTCAATATCTTCATAATTATATATAAAATTCAAATAATTTTTAGAACTAAAATAAATCCTATATATTCCAGTATAATCTTCATTTGTAAAATTAAAATATATTGCATTATCATTAATTTTTAATGTATCTATAATTGTTTCATTTCCATTTTGAAATTTTGTAAGAATAGGATTTAATGGAGATTTAACATCGATTTTTATTAATAAAAAATGATTTTCTGTTGCAAATACAGAAAATGAAAGCAAAATATTTATAGTTAACAGTAATATCTTCCTCATGAATTTTTAATAGTTGTATTGTCTTAATTCAATTAACATAGAATTGGATCTTTAAATACATAAACTTTTAATATAATCGCAGATACTTTGGGGATATTATTATGAAATTACAAAAATTCTACTTAAGGTTATCTATCATTTTACAAATCTCTATTAGTAATTTCTCAAAATAATATTTTTAATTATTTATTATAAAAATTTAACCTAAAGTTTAAAACGTAAAATGTTAAGAATAGATGTAAAAACTTAAAATATTATATTACGATATTATAAAATTAATTTAGTCTTTTATGCAACGTATAGACATACCAGTTTTATAATTTCCATAAGGAGGTGTATGTCCAGAATTATCAACATTTATTATCAAATCTTCACCATTATTAAGAATAAAAGTAAAATGAGAATAACCATCATCTTGAGTACTCGTCCACCAATATGATAAAATGTTAATGAAATAAAAATATCCATTTGAGTTTCTAGAACCTCCAGGTAAAGCTGTAAAACCGGTACTGTTTGTTGCATCCTCATTATAATCTAACCAATGTACATTTCCAGATTCTTTCAATTTGTTTCCTTCATATGGGTATAAATGATCCTTCAAATCTTGAAATTCATTTGAACTAGGCACATGCCAACCTTCAGGGCATAACAATCCGGTGTTTACAGCATACCAATTATATAATTTACCATAAATATTTCCATTAGTTGAACTATTGTTATAGTTACAATAGGCTCCAGTCGATAATGACGCCCATGAAGAGTTACTTGTAACATTTGAAATACTAGTCCCAGATCTATATTTGGTTGTATTTAAATTTTCTCTAAACCAACATTGATCACCAATTTCCACTGTATTGTATGTTTGTCCATTATATTCAACTGCAGAAACTCCACCACATGGCCCCACAGGTAAAGGATACTCACCACACATAGAATACCAGGTAGCTCCATTAAAAAAATTTATACATTTTGTATCCGTGTTATATACTACTAAACCTTCTGCTGGATTACTGACGGCATCTCTTTGTGTAGTAGTCATCCTGGGCGGTAAAAAACCTTGAGAAGTAGATTGAATTTCTAATTTGGCTGAATTATCTACATCTGAGGATACTCCAACTCCGAGTTGATAATCAACAATAAAATCTGCCCCACTTAATTTCAATTTATCTCCAGATGAAAAATATATCATTCTTGCATCATAATCTGAACCATCAGATCCCTCATTAAAATCAATATAAGGATAAGAAGATCTTGTTAGCTCAATAACTCCTTCAGCTATCTGAGTACCATAGGTATTCGGTGTACCATCATAACTACCTCCTTTAACATCTAGTGAAGCTTTAGGGCTTGTATTATTAATACCAACTTTTGAATAATCGCTATTAATTCCACCTGTTACTTCTGTCCATTTACTTGTAGTTCCACTTTTTAATTTGAAACCATCATTTTTTTCATCACGTTCTAAACTTCCTGCAGATTTTGCATACAATGCATAAGGTACTGACAATAGTTCCGCAGTCCCCATGGTTTTGAAGTTATCTCCACCATTTTCATCCATAGCAATTTGAACATAATGATTGGATTCCCCCCATTTAATATCACTGAATGTGCCATTAAGTGATTCACCTTTGCCAATATTGAGACTAACCAATCCCAAACTGTTTGTTGTTACATCATGAATTTCACTATAAACAAGTAAACCATTTTCACCTCCCTGAATTATGCTTATTTTCAAACTTATCTGTTTGTTTATTATACTATTACCGAACTGGTCCCTTGCCATTGCCTGATATTTGAATGCTTCAGGACTTTGAGAATACGATAGACTAACTACTAAGGTTAATAATATTAACAGGGTTAAAAGCCTTTTCATGTGTTTAAAATTTTAGGGGTTAATAAATTTTTTGAAGTTTTCCTGAATTAATAATTTTTCCTGAATTATTCCTAATAATAATCATATATAATCCTGCTGATAATTCAGAAATATCAATTTCATTTTTAGTTGTATTATATTGTTTCAATATTATTTGTTTTCCCTCAGAACTAACAATATTTACATAATATCTCTCATTGTTTCCTTTTAATTCCACTTCTATGTTTAATACTTTTAATGCAGGATTTGGAAAATATTTGAAACTTGATGTAAAATTGTTTTCATCTGTTTGATTATTATCAAATAATTGATGGAATCCTTGAGATAGTAATATATCTTCGTTATCCATTGTAGTAATAATACCTTCACCAATAGTCCATGATAAATTCATACTTTCCGTGAAATAGTTTTCCCCTGCCGTAGATATAACTTGCGGTTCAA
This sequence comes from Bacteroidales bacterium, assembly GCA_050303935.1. GTDB lineage: Bacteria > Bacteroidota > Bacteroidia > Bacteroidales > JBNLCS01 > JBNLCS01. Next base: position 1,055 of record JBNLCS010000217.1, on the reverse strand, counting down.
GATTTTGAGCATTACTAAAACAAAAATTTATGCCTAAAATAAAAATCAGATATTTTTTCATGTTAAGTTCTTTTTAGGTAAATAACGCTCTAATATACATATTTTATTTTTATTAAAAAAATTTTTTATTTAGATATTATTATTTAAGAGAATTCCAAATAAAGGTTACCTGAATGGTAATTACCTTACAAAACTTACAACCATCTTTGGACTATTTTAATTGTATAAATATTTATTATTTAAATAATAGTAGTACATAAATTGATTTACCTTTAGAATATTGTTTTGGGTGATACCTCAATGCATTAATTTCTATCATTGGGTATTAAGATTTTATACCTTGATCTAAAATTTCAGGAAATGCATTAATAAATATAAATCAAATATTTTCCTTAGATTATAAATATATCAATGAGTAGCCATTCTCATCCGTCTGCAATTTCCTAAGAACTATCTACCTAACAACCAACCTAAAACTTTATCTTGTCAAAAACCACTCCTATCACTGCTTCAAACGACCCCACATGCGAAGCTGACAACTTGTTTACACCAACATCATAAGAAATACCCACAAATATTTTATTATCATACGAATATCCCCCCACAAATGCTAAAGCGTCCTGCGAACGGAACGAGATACCTCCCCAAACCATTTCCTGGTATATCACCCGCACATTAACATCCACCTGGGGTGTTGCCGGGACAACTGCCCGTAAGATCAGGGTTGGTTCAATGGCAATATCGCGGGTAAGGAACCGCTTATACCCGCCTGTAAGGTAAAAATGACTTTTCAAACGCCCAAAAACCAAATCCGTCTTTGCAGAATCTTGCAATACATCCACCTTATTGTTGAAAAGCTGTGTGGCCGAAAAACCTACATGCAATATGTTATTATAAAAATAAGCCCCTACGGATGCATCGGGAACAAAATATTGTTCTTTAACAAACATCTGGCGTTCAGTCTCGGTAAAAGTAAGCTGCGTTTTATCCATTTTATACTGTATAAAACCAGCGTGCAAACCAAATGACATACGGTATTCATCGTTAATGGCAAA
>JBNLCS010000216.1:0-2764 GCA_050303935.1 Bacteroidales bacterium | reverse complement strand
TCCAACATTCTTTTTATTTCCTCGGGATGATGGGCATAATCATCCATGTAAATAATTTCGTTTGATCGGAGCAGAATATCGAACCGGCGTATTACCCCGTTGAGGTCAGGCAACGTGGCTTTTATTTCTTCAAATGTAACCCCGGCTAACATAGATGCGGCAATAGCGGCAATGGTGTTTTCCAGGTTAACTTTTCCGGGTATGCCCAATACCATTTCGGGGCTTGCACCAAATGGTGTTTGCAAAACAAACGTGTACAATCCGTTTATCAGTTCTTTCTTGATAACGTAAAAGTCTGATTTGTTGTTATCTAATGAATAGGTATAAACCGTTGGCCCTTTTGGAAATTCAACTTTTTCCCGTATCCCTTCATTTAAAATAAGGTAGCCGTTCTTGTCAACCTGTGAAATGAACAGGTTAAATGATTCAAGAATGTTTTGTTTGTTTGTATATATCTCCAGATGATCGGGATCAATAGCAGTTACAATTGCTATGTGAGGACTGAGGTGAAGGAAGGAACGGTCAAACTCATCAGCTTCAGCTACGATATAATTGCTATTTTTATTAAAAATATAGTTGGTATTAAAATTTTTGGATATGCCCCCTAAAAAGGCACTGCATCCAACTTTTGATTGTTTTAGTATAAATGCCGTTATGGTTGAAGTAGAGGTTTTACCATGTGTTCCCGCTACGGCGATGCCTTTTTTCGAATTTACCAGCATACCCAGGGTACGGGCCCTTTTTACCATTTCAAAACCATGGTTTTTAAAGAAATTAAATTCGGTGTGCCCCGATGGTATTGCCGGGGTGTAAATAACCAATGTATTATTTTGTTCTTTAAAAGGGCCTGGGATGTTTTCAAGGCTATCTTCAAAATGAATACTGATCCCTTCGTCTCTCAGGGCATTGGTGAGGCGTGTAGGAGTTTTGTCATAGCCGGCAACATTTTTACCGGAATTTTTAAAATGGCGCGCCAGGGCACTCATTCCAATACCTCCAATGCCTAAAAAATAAATGTTATTTTTTGCAATATCTTTCAATACTTATGTCTATATTTTTTTAAATCCATTAATGTTATTACTTCCCTGGCAATTAAATTATCTGCATCGGGACAAGCCTGCATTAATATATTCATTCTCAGCTCATCTTGTTTTTTTAAGTTGTTGAGCAGATTTATTGCTTCTGGTATCATTTTTTCAATTGCATCAGAATCTTTTACCATCAGTGCGGCATCTTTTTCTGCAAATGCCAATGCATTTTTGGTTTGATGGTCTTCTGCAACGTTTGGTGAAGGAACCAGTATAGCGGGTTTGCCGGTTACGGCAAGTTCGGCGCATGTTAAAGCGCCAGCCCGGCACACAACAACATCGGCGAGGGCATAAGCAAGGTCCATGCGGGCCACAAAATCAACCAGGTCAATATTTTCAAGGTTTTTGTCCCGGGTCTTTTCCTTCATTTCATCCAGGTACAGTTTTCCTGTTTGCCACAATACATGACAGTTCTCATTCTTCAAATCGTTAATTTTAGCCAATACGGCTTCATTTAAAGAACGGGCACCCAGGCTACCCCCTGTTATAAAAAGTACATTTCGTGTATTAATTTTGAAATATTTTCGAGCTTCTTTCTTTTTATCTTTTAAATTGAGAAAATCTTTTCGTACAGGGTTTCCGGTAATAACTAATTTATGTTCCGGAAAATATTTTTCCATTCCTTCGTATGCTACACAAATGGTATCAACTTTAGGTCCTAATATTTTATTTGTAATTCCTGCAAATGAATTTTGTTCCTGTATTAAACAGGGGATTTTTTTCTTAACGGCAACTCTTAAAACCGGACCACTGGCATAACCCCCAACACCAACTACCACATCGGGATTAAAGTTAGAAATTACTTTTTTGGCCATTGAAAGGCTCTTTATTAGCTGAATAATGGTTTTTACTATAGATAACGACAATTTTCTTTGTAACCCGATCACAGGAAGCCCAATTATTTTGTAACCTGCAGCAGGTACCTTTTCCATTTCCATTTTGCCTTGTGCCCCTACAAATAAAATTTCAATATTTGAAACTTTTTCTTTGAGGACATTTGCAATAGCAATGGCTGGGAATATGTGCCCACCGGTGCCACCACCGCTTATAATCACTCTTTTTCTATTCATAGCTGTCCTCCTCGTCTTTGTTTGCAACCTGGGCCAGTTCCTGGTTATTTGTGCGGCTGATGCTCAGGATAATACCAATTGCAATGGATGTAAATAACAAAGAGGTGCCTCCCATACTTATAAACGGCAACGTTTGCCCTGTAACCGGAAACAGGTTTACGGCAACAGCCATATTGAAAAATGCCTGTATTACAATTAATAGAGTCAATCCCATTGCAAGGAAGGCAGGAAATGTACGGTTACACTTTTTAACAATCAGGCCTGCCCTGAATAAAAGAAACAAATACAGGAACATAATTAATAAGCCCCCAACCATTCCATATTCTTCAATAATAATGGCAAAAATGAAATCGGAATATGCCTGCGGGAGGAAGTTACTTTGGGTACTTTTACCGGGGGCCATTTTTACAAAGCCACCGTTTGCTATGGCTATTTTTGCCTGTTCAGCCTGGTAATTCCCTTCACTTTCACCGCTCCTGAAATTTTCAATACGGTTTTTCCAGGTTTCTATACGGCCGCCCTGGTCTATTGATAATGCAATTACAATGAAGAAGGCAATAGCAATAATTCCGACCAAACCTAACAGCGACATATGTTTAAGGCTAA
>JBNLCS010000215.1:0-3902 GCA_050303935.1 Bacteroidales bacterium | reverse complement strand
ACACAGGAAGGTTTTCATTTTTACTATGCATACCAAAACCAAATCCAAGTTTATGCTGTTTTGGTAACAAAATATTAAGGCCTACCCTTGGCTCCAATGCATTATCACGTGTTAGTTCAAAGTGTGAATAGTGCATACCTGCCGTTAGAATGACCCTGTCAGAGAATTTGATTTTACCCTGGACATATGCCTGGTACATATTGGTTTGTCCTTTACCAAACATAATCCTTTCCAAATTCCAGGTTGAATCAGTAAGTTCAGAAGTATATTTATATTTTAAGTTACTGACATTACCCCCTAACCTAACCGTTAGCCTGCCCGATACTTTACGATTGTAATATGAGTTAACCCTGATGGCTTTATTTTCAAGATCATCAACATAATAATCCCTAAGTTGTCCGAAAAGATCATTTTCCTTGTATGTTTCACCACTAAAACTATGAGATTGAGAGATAATGGTTTTAAAATACGATTTATTATCAGGAAAAAAAGTATGGCTAATCCCAGCCGCATACATTCCTGTTTCCGTGTAATCACTATAGCCGTCTGTAATAATTTCCCCCAATGCAGTGTCTGGTAAAAATTCCGACCCAACATCTGACACACCTCCAATTCCCCAAGCAGAAAAGACACCAGCTTTTTTCGTTGGAAAATTTAATTTAAAAGCAAGGTCCTGGTAATTTGGCAATGCGTCCCCGGAAATTTTAACCCCCAAGTTGTTAAGAACAGAAAAGGTGGAATACCTGTAATTAAACAAATAAGATCCGTTATAGCCTTTCTTGAAAGGCCCTTCAGCAGACAAATCAATACCCAACAAACCGGCCTGGATGGTGTATTCCCTTTTCTCGTTATTCCCATTCCTGAACTTAATATCAAATACCCCTGACAGCGCCCCACCATATTCAGCAGGAAATGCCCCTGTATAAAAATCTGATTTCCCAATCATATTTGTACTTAAAATGCTTACGGCACCGGAAGTATACCCTTCCTCGGCAAAATGATTCGGGCTCGGTATTTCAACACCTTCCAACCGCCAAAGCATCCAATTAGGTGAGTTACCACGAATAATTATTTCATTGGAAGCATCATCACCGGTAGATACACCAGCAAAACTCAGGGCCATCCGGGCAGGGTCACTTATGCTTGCTGCATACCGTTTTGTTTCTTCAACACTGAATGACTTTGCACTAATTGAAGCCATTTCATTCAATGGCTGACCTTTTCCCGCCATGACCTTAATTTCTCCTAATTGCGATACTTTCTCCGATATTTCAACATTTATTACCAATTCTTTACCAGACCCCAACATTAGCTCAGAAATTATAGCGTCTTCATAACCTACAAAAGATACTTTCAACGTATACCGATCCACCGGTAACCCGGTAATTTTAAAATTACCCATTTCATCAGTAGTTGTACCTATAACTGGATCAGTATCTAACACAATTACATTTGCAAAAGGAACAGAAGCCTTTGAATCCCGGTCAATTACCTTTCCTTTAATATTTTGCATTAATAGCCTGATTTCTTTTTCCTGATTGATTTCAACCTCATCTTTCGGCACAATGATATATGTATTTTTTATTATCCTTACAACCAAAGAGCAATTTCTAAAACACTGATTTAAAGCTTCCTCTATACTTACATCTTTAATGTTTACCGATACTTTTTTACATTTCCCAACTTCTTCATGATTGAAAATAAAATCTTTTCCGGTTTGTTTTCTTATTTCGTTAATTACTGCTTCTGCTGTTGTATCGTTAAGGTTTAATGTAACATGTTGGGCATTCAACATATTTATCCTAAAAATAAGTACAAGAATAAAATGTAGAACCCCTAACCAAAAGACAACATTCAATCTTTTTGAGCCAAAACCTGTGCTTTTACACTTTTTTTTCATAATTTTAAACATTAATTGAGATTAAACATTAATTAAATTTTAATTGATTATGGGAAATGTGGCCGCATTTCCCATTTTTATTTATAATATCACCAGTATATTATCTTTAAAGTCAAATTTTACATTTGCCGTCATTTCCAATATTTCCAATATATCCGTAATATTTTCAGTATTGCTGAAACTTGCTGTAAAATGCAATGATCCTGATTGTTCGTTTTCAAACCTGTATTCAAAATCATACCACCTCGACATTTTTCTCATCACCTCATATAACGGTTCATTAACAAATTCTAATCTCCCTTCCATCCATGAGGTATATTGATCTGTTTCCACTTCTTTTATCACAAATGCTGGTTTATCTTTACTAAAAACTGCTTGTTTATCAGGCGTTAATACTGCGCTGGTTGAAACATTTTGACTATTTGACAGCAATTTCACTTTACCTTCAACAAGTGTAGTAACCACATTTTGGTCATCACGATATGCCGAAACATTAAAAGAAGTCCCTAAAACTTCAACGTCCACTTCACTTGTTGTCACAATAAAGGGTATATTGCCCGGCATAACATCAAAATAGCCTTCTCCCTGCAAAAACACCTGACGTACAGAACCTGAAAACGATACCGGAAATTTTAATGATGAACCCGCATTTAACCACACCATGCTCCCATCCGCAAGTTCAAGGTTATATCCACCACCCCTTGGTGTTTTCAGTTCATTAAATATAAGTTTTTGTTTTTTATTGTCTTTTTCATTGGATATTTTATACACGAGGGCACCATCCTCATTTTTTATTGTGGCATTGTTATTTGCTTTTTCAGTAATTACCTTTGATTGGTCAAGATGAATTTCACCACCATCTGACAACACAAGCACTGCCTTTTGAGTTCCCGGTTGTATTTTTTCATTGAGGTTTGCAATTCGGATTTCCCTGCTATTGTATTTAGAAATATAAAACAATATTCCGGTTACAAGTAAAGCAGGTATTAAAACAGCAGCAATTTTTAAATAATACTGAAGAAAAAATCCTGGCCTATTTTTTTTAAATAATTCATTTTCCAGGTTTTTCCATGCTTTATCTTTGTTAAACAGTTTGTATATTTCAACTTTATTTAATTGGCTCCTGGTGTTTTTGACCTTATTATATAGTTTAAGATTTTCAGTGTTTTTATTTTTCCAGGCTTCCAACTCCTTTAAATCTGAACCCGAAATATCATTTCTGATTTCTTTGTAAAGTAAAGTTGCTATTTTACTGGTTTCTCTCATTCATGTATTATTTACTTTCAATGCTAAAACAACCAAGTATAAAAGTGGGTGAAGAAAAATTTATATTTTTTTTACCCATCCATTCATTACTCAACCAAGTAATTAAAATACAAAATATTACAATTATTTTTTTCTTATTTTACTTCAACAGCATCGAAAAATTTAGCATAAGAAACCCCGGAAATATGAATAAAAAGATAATTCACCACAAGTATCAATGTAAAACATTCAGGCTAAAAAAAGATCAAAGAAACAAATACCGGACTTAGTTTTTCTTTCAATTTAGAATACGCAATTTTTTTCTGGGTTTTCACAGTGTTAACGCTGATATTAAGTTCCGCGGCAATTTCATTATTTTTTAAACCATTTAAGGCTAACAACATTATTTTTTGGGCGGCTTCAGGTAATTTTTCAATCTCCCGGTACAAACAATTAAAAGTTTCTTCCTCAATTACCGAATTTTCAAAAAATTCACCGTGCCCCAATTCATATTGAATTAAAGGTTCATGCTTTTGGAGTATCTGTTTATGCTTGATATGATTCAGACATTTGTTACGCACGGTAGTATACAAAAACGATTTAATGGTTTCTATTTGGAAAAAAGATTTACGTTTCTCCCAATAGCTGATAAAAGCTTCCTGAACATAATCTTCTGATAATGAAACATCATGAAGATATTTATAAGCGAAAGCACTTAACGGGTTAAACAAATAATCAAATAAATTTTTAAATTCAT
>JBNLCS010000214.1:0-2217 GCA_050303935.1 Bacteroidales bacterium | reverse complement strand
TCTTTGGTGAAAAAATCTTGTCGCTGAATATGCGAGTGGGCAGATAACGATAGGGTATACGGGTGGCCTTTAAGTAATTGAAAAAGTTTTAAACGGTCTTCATCCCTGAAGGCATCATATAATTTTTCGGCTAAGGGGATATGGAACGCAATTACAACGAGATGGCCGGCAGGTACAAATTTCAAATCATTTTCAATAAAGATAAACTGTTCAGGAGAAAATCCACCCCAATATCCTATGTTGTCCCTGGGGTCTGGGTAAATTACATTATCAAGCACAATAAAATGCACTTTCCCATGATTAAAAGCATAGTTTGCAGGGCCAAAATGTTGTTCGTACGTTTCATCGGAAAGGGAATCTGATGTAACATCAAAATTAAGGTCGTGATTTCCGATTACATTAAACCAAGGAATACCAATGTTTTGAACGGCTTTTTTGTAAGGGACAAAAAGGTTTAGGTCATCACCTACCAGGTCACCCAAACTGATGCCAAAATCTACCCCATCTATATCTACCAGTTCTTTAACAATGCCATGGTAGAAATATTCAACCTCTTCTTTTGTATAAGGTTGTGGATCGCCAAATACCAGTATCTTAAAACTTTCTTTTGCTTTAACGGGAACTAATGGAAAGTTAACCGATTTTGGCAGTTTTCCTGTTGGGGGGACACCTTCATATTCAAGTTTTGGTGAGCCTGACGGTTTATATATGTAATAAAATTCGGGTTGGTTAAACTGGTTCAAATGAAATGCATAATTAGCAGGTTTAATTACAAATATAATATCATCTTTCTCAAGTGCTACGCGATATTTACCTTCAATATTGGTGGTCACAACATCTTTTCCGTTTGAAACAGGTACAGATGCTATTCCGGGTTCATTAATGTCTTTCTTCCTATTTCCATTACTATCTTCATAAACCCATCCCTCGATGTACATCTGGGAAAAACTATGTATACAAAAAATCAATGATAAAAGTATAAGATTGAATTTAGGTTGTTTCATGATATATGTTTCTCACTAATAACATGTAAAATTAATGAATGTTGCTGCCTGTATATTATTTAAATATGAATTTTTTGTAAAAGATTTTTATTTCACGTAGTTACGCTGTCCTCCTTTATTTATTGACAACCAGAATCATATAATAAAAAAACTGTCACATTGCTTCAACAGGCTTTTAAAAGTATAAACTGGATGCTCACTCATACTTCGTTCGCCGGTTTGGGTTTGAGTGTGGGTATTGAGGGGTCTTTTGCTCAACCTCACACTCACACTGAATCCTTCCCCTCTGTTCTCATCCCTCTATCAGTTTAATAAAAAAACCTGTCATATCTCTATGACAGGTTTTAAAGTATAAACCGCGGTGAGGGGGGGATTCGAACCCCCGGTACGGTTACCCGTACGTCAGTTTAGCAAACTGGTGGTTTAAGCCACTCACCCACCTCACCAAGCATTCATTACATCTTTTATTTAAGTCGCACAAAAGTATAAAATAGGAACTCATTTACAAAAAATATATGCGTAATTTTTGAAGAAAAAATAAAATAACTACCTATACAATTTATAAATTTAAAAAATAGATAAAATTTATCCTGATCACTGGTACCGGTTATGGGCACCTCTAAAAACCTCTTTCTATTCCAAGTGGCTGCGAAAAACAAATCCTTCGTTGTCAGGTGAAATCTTTCCTCAACGCAGCTAAGGCTGCGCTTGCGGAATATTTCACCTTCCGTCTTGTCTTTGTTTCTTTCGCTCACTTTCATGACTAAACAGGTTTTGAGAGGGTACCCTTATGTTATTGGTGATTATTATCCAGGCAGAAAAAACAAACAAGTTGTAACAAGCGCAACAACACTACGTGAGCCTGAAAATTAATTTTACAACGGCCCCGCCTTCTTTATTATTGGAAACTTTGATGCTCCCGCCCATATAATTCATAATCAGTTTGACCATATAAAGGCCTAATCCAACATTCTTGTCAATATATTTTTCTCCATGCGCGAATAAACCAAAAAGATTATCAAAAACCTCTTCTGAAAAACCAGGTCCCTCATCAATAAACATGATTGAGAATTTCTCGTTGGCAAATAATTCTTCTATAAAAACATTACTTTTTTCAGGTGCATACCTGATAGAATTATCAATTATATGTGTGAAAGCTTTTTCTATGAGGAAAAAATCAGTTTTTATCAATTTGTGCGATACACTATTTCTT
>JBNLCS010000213.1:0-8094 GCA_050303935.1 Bacteroidales bacterium | reverse complement strand
CAAATGAAGCATGTGTCTCCCAGGCTTTTTTTGAATTGATGTATTTGTTTAGTTTGTACATTTTATCCCACTTTCCATCTTTAAACTCGGCCATGTATATATCCGAATCAAAATTATCCTGTTTTACAAGTAATAGCTTGGTGCCATCGCTGTTCAAACCGGTTGTTTTGCAATCGCCTACGCTGCCTATTGTCCGTGTAATGTCTTTAGGCTTGCTCCAGTTTCCGTCTTCATCTTTATGGCTGATATAAATAAAGTTTATACCGTTCAAGTCAATGGATGTAAAGGCCAGGGTTTTCATGTCGCCTGAAATGGCCGGGCAGTAATTCATTCTATCATTGTTAATTACGTCGCCCAGGTTTTGCCTCTTAAAATCTACCGGGTTTTCTTTTAACTTTTCTGCTATTTTAAGCGAATTCATCTGACGTTGGGCATATTCAATTTTTTCTGTTTCTGATTTATCAACCTTAGAAATAAATTGGTTGTAAGCTTCTTCAGCTTTGTTCATTTGATTTGATGTTTTGTAGGCGTTACCCAGAAATAGAAAGGCATCAAAGGGGGCCTGGTCTTCTTTGAAATTCCCTTCCTTATAGTCAGCCGTAGTTTTTAACACGGCCTTTTCAAGGTATGGTATCGCTTCTTCTGTTCTGCCCGGTATGTTTATCAAACAATAGCCAACCCTGTAGTTGTAATTACAATTTTCTGGATCAGATTCCAGTACCCTTTCAAATTTGGGAAGGGCAGAGGTATATGCTTTGTCAAGTAAATCAAATTCAGCATCAATAAATAAGTTTCTGCCACCTGACTGTGCCATTAATGAAACCGAAGTTAAACTAAATATTATATATGTTAGATACCGTTTAATCATTGTATCAAAGAAGCTAGTTATTTAGGTCGTATTTCATAAATTTAACAAAGTCATTCTATTAGCTTCGTTTATTTAAGATAAAAGATAAGAAAAAATACGGATTGATAAAAACTTATTTATAACCTGATTTTTGCAAAGGTTTTAAATTTTTCACTGAAAACCTTTGCGGAATTTAGGTTAACCCCGATTTATCTGGTTCTAAACAGCTTTTGTTTCACAAAATTGCCAAGAACCAATATACTTTATCGAATCTGCAAGGAATACATTTTTTTATAATTATTGCTTGCGGATTTTAAGTATGAGATAGAATGGAAAACAAAATACTTCTGTTTAAAAGAAGCAGGATTTATACCTACTTTATTTTTCCGGTTGGTTAATCGTTTCACTTTTTATTGTTGGCTTGACAAATAGTACTTACTTGATATTTTTGGGTATACATTTTTTATTTAATCGCTTGAATGTTTATTTTTATAATAAATAAGGAGTGTTATGTATAGAAAATATTTAAAATGGGCGCTTGTTGTAACCCTTGTATTTAACAATTCCCGGCTGAAACCGGCTGAAAAATTATCAAGCCAGGTAAGGTTTGACAATATGGAATGGGTAAATGATGTAGGGGCCCAAAAATTCCCATCGGGCAAACACATGTTTAAAGTGAATAAATACGGGGCCCTTGGCGATAGTATTACATTAAATACCAAGTCAATTCAAAGGGCCATTGACGAGTGTTTTGATAATGGTGGGGGTGAGGTTGTATTTGAGAAAGGGGCTTATTTAACCGGGGCTTTATATTTGAAAGAGGGTGTTCACCTGATAATTGATGAGGGGGTAACATTGCTAGGTAGCCAGCAACTTGAAGATTATCCTGAAATAAATACACGTGTAGCCGGGATTGAAATGAAATGGCCTTCTGCTTTGATTAATGCAATTGATCAGGAAAATGTGGCAGTTTCAGGTAAAGGCAATATTCATGCTCAGGGAAAACCTTTTTGGGACCTTTACTGGAAAATGCGCAAAGAAGAATATGAACCGAAAGGTTTGCGATGGATTGTTGATTACGATTGCAAAAGGCCCAGGACCCTGCTCCTTCAAAATTGCAAAAATGTTACCATAAAGGACATTACGTTAATACAAGCCGGTTTTTGGACAGTTCATGTATTGTATTCAAGTAATATAACCATTGACGGGATTAAGATCAAAAACAATATTGGCGGGCACGGGCCAAGCACAGATGGTATTGATATTGACTCTTCCGAAAAAATTCTTGTTCAAAACTGTGATATTGATTGCAACGATGATAATTTTTGTTTAAAAGCCGGTCGTGATGCTGATGGGTTACGGGTAAACAGGCCAACACGTTTTGTGGTGATTAAAAATTGTTTTTCCCGCAAAGGAGGGGGGATGGTTACAATCGGCAGTGAAACATCCGGGGGCATATCGCATATCCTTGCCATGAATATGAAAGCCAACGGTACCAGTACAGGCATACGGTTAAAATCTGCTAAAACCCGTGGTGGTGTTATTGAGAAAATATATTTTCAGGATATCCGGCTCGATAGTGTGAACAACCCATTTATTGTAACGCTTGATTGGAACCCTGCTTATAGTTACACAAATCTGCCCGATGGATATCATATTGATTCATTGCCGGGTCATTGGAAAGTTATGCTCCAACAAGTTGAACCACCGGAGAAAGGTATCCCGTTTTTTAAGGATATTTATGTTAACAACCTCACTGCGAAAAATTCAAGGGTGGGGATATTAGCGGTTGGCCTGGAAAATTCAATACTTGAGAATTTTAATTTGAAGAATTGTGTTATTGAATGCATTAAGCCCGGGAAATTGGAATATGCTGAAAACTGGTTGTTTGAAAACGTATCGCTTTTATCAATAAAGAATGAACAAATAAGGTTAGAGCATACGCGGAACATTAACTGGGTTGAAAATGATTGAAAGTTTTATATCTAAATGGTGCACCATTGTTTTTTGCCTGTTTTCATTCGCTTTAATGTCCTTCGCGGGAAAAAATACGGTATTAAAATTTGATTTTGGCGATGGAAATGTGAAAAATGGTTTTGTACAAGTAAAAGGCAATATGGCTTACACGCGGGAGAGGGGATATGGTTTTATTAGTTCAGTTCCTGTTGAAGATATAGTACGCGATCATGGAAATGAGATTACCTCAGATTTTTGCACCAGCAAAGTACCTTTTTATTTTGTGGTTGATTTACCGGAAGGTTTTTACCAGGTCAGGATGATATTGGGCGATGTTTGCGGGAAATCAAAAACAACAGTTAAAGCCGAATCCAGAAGGTTAATGCTTGAGGAGGTTAAAACAGATAGCGGGGAAGTAATTACAAAAATTATTAATGTTAATGTAAGGACACCAAAGATAAATGACGAAAAAAGTATCCGGCTTAAGCCCCGTGAAATTAATTATTTAAACTGGGACAATAAATTAACCCTTGAATTCAACAATGAGGCTCCTTGTATATGTGCCCTAGAAATATCAAGGCAAGATGATCTTACTACCGTTTTTCTTGCCGGGAATTCCACAGTGGTGGACCAAGAGTACGAACCCTGGTGTTCCTGGGGGCAAATGATTACCCGGTTTTTTGACGATAACATTGTAGTAGCCAATTACGCGGAGTCAGGAGAAGCTTTGAAAAGTTTTCAGGCTGCCGGCAGGTTTGAAAAAATATTACGAGTGATGAAGCCCGGTGATTATTTGTTTATTGAATTTGGACATAATGATCAGAAACCGCAAAGTTCTTCTTATGTAAAACCATTTGAGGGGTACAAGGAAGAATTGAAAAAAATGATAACCCAAACAAAAGAAAAAGGAGGGGTGCCGGTTTTGGTATCATCCATGCACCGGAGGAGTTTTAATGAAAATGGCCGTATTGTCAATACCCACGGGGATTACCCGGAAGCTGTGAAACAAACGGCTATTGAAGAAGATGTTGCATTCATCAATTTAAATGAAATGAGCTGGTATCTTTATGAAGCGCTTGGTGTAGACGGTTCAAAAAAGGCCTTTGTTCATTACCCGGCCAATTCATTTCCGGGCCAGGAGAAAGAACTGGCTGATAATTCCCATTTTAGTCCGTATGGTGCTTATCAAATTGCAAAGTGTATCTTAAAAGGGATACAAGAAAGTAATTTGGAGCTGAAAAATTTCATTTCGGAAGAATTTAAATCGTATGACCCGGGCCATCCCGATCCGTTTGAATCCTGGAACTTACCTTCAAGCCCGTACTTTGAATCACTAAAGCCGGATGGGTATTAGTTCACCTCTTAATTAATCACAAATTTTTTTGTATAAAACCTGTCCAATGATTCAACTTTCAAAATATACAAGCCATTGTCCAGACTTTCTAAATTCATAGTAACCAAGTTGTTGTTAAATTTATTGCATGTTATATGGGTACCGGCAATACTATAAACCGAAGCTTTTTGAATTTTGTCTTGTTTATTATCCAGGGCAATGATCATTACATCTTTTACCGGGGAAGGAAAAATTTTTAAGCCCATATCATGAACAGGTATGCTATGGATACCGATAAGTAATGAACAATCCCCACCCGCAGTGGCACCGGTTGAAGTAATGGAGGCTGCTTGTAAATAATCAATATTAGGCAATCCGTTGGATTGATTCGCCCTTAGTGAGATTTTAGTATGACCTGTATCTTGTATTTCAATATTGTAACCTGATTCTTTCCATGTGTTAAAATCTGCAGTAGGCTCAAAATTAATACTGGAAACCGAAACGTCATTTATTCTGATTGAAGCATTGTTGCTGTTTGGTGAAGCATATTTCCAGCTCAGGTTATACGTGCCGGTTTCCGGAAAATACACTGCCCAGGTAAGCTCAGAATGTATACGGTTATCTGTATCGGCATAGCCCTCACCGGTATAACCCGAATAAGAGTTTTCTATGGTCCCGTCCATCATCGTAAACCCACAGAAACCGTTTCCGTTTTCCTGAATTGTGGAAACCTTGTCACCAACAGTAAATGAGATTGATTTGGAAGCTTTGTTCCTGCCACTGTTATCGTAAGCTATGCCATACAATGTATGTATACCAGTGCCCGGATTGGCAGCTTTCATTTGATAAGGCCCGCTTTGTATTATTCCAATTAGATTATCGTTTATATAAAATTCAACACTATCAACGGTTCCATCATAATCCAGTGTTTCAGTATTGATTAAAATTGAATCATCAATCGTGAAAAACTGATCGGCATACGGTGATATAATTTTTACATACGGATAGCCTTTTATTACTTCGTCATCAACAGAACAGTCACCAGGTTTTGAGGGAATTGATGCATTAAGGGTGACAATTTTTAAATAATCTATATTGCCCAGACCTTTGCTCTGCGTTGAACGTAACGAAAGGTCATAGTATCCTTTTTTACCAATTTCAAAATGTACGCTTGTTGAATCCCATATTGTCCAATCCCCTGAATTTTTAAAAGGAACGTCAACTACGGCTGAGTCATTTATCCTGAACTCTGCATCTCTTTGTTCAGCAGAACCATATCTCCAGGTTGCCAGGTAGGTTCCCGGTTCCTCAAATACTATGCCCCAGGTAACTTCTGAACCCACGGCATTTTCGGTATTTAAAAAACCATCTCCGGTATATCCGGGGTGATTGTTGTCAATGGTACCCGGCCCAACGGTAAACCCACAGAAACCGGATTGGTTCTCCTGGTAAACCCTGAAAGAACTGCCCACATCAAAATGTATAGTGTCCGAATAGGTGTAATGTCCCAGATTGTCATAAACAATGCCATACAACTGGTACGTATTTGGTTGCGGGTTTTCCAGGATCGTTTCATAGGGTGAAGACTTATCACAGAAAAGTAAGTCCCCGTTCAAATAAAATTCAACACTATCAACAACACCATCGTAATCAAATGCATGGGCCGAGATTAATACATCGTTTCCAGACCATAGCAGAGGGGTCCCAACTGGTGAAGTAATGGTAATATAGGGGTATCCCTCGTCTACGGTAATGTTAACTGTATCGGAAGTTACCGGGATGCCATTTGTATCCTTGGCTTTTGCAGTAATTTTATAGCTGCCTGTTGTAAAACCAGGCATTGAGATAAAATAGGGTGCTTTAAATATCGTATCAATTTCAGTGTTTCCCTGGTAAATAATAACAGGACTTGTATCGGGAATACCTGTCAATTTAAGTGCCATGCTAAGGTCAAGTCCCAATGGGAGTTCATAGTTTTCCTCTGGTCTTATTATTGTTATACGTGGACTTGTTGTGGGGTTTATTATTTCAATATTTTGTTTGGGGGGTGAAGCCATTCCGTCTCCCAAAAAGAAGCCGGGATGGGGGGGCTGGTTATAACCAACATTTTGCCATGTTAACGCGAGCCTGTATTGTGGGTCGTGCAACAATGTGTAAATATCGTTATCCGTTGGAATGGTTGTGGTATATATCCGTAAAGACTGATTGTCCAGTGTCCTGAAGACCACCTCTTCCCTCCAGTCACCAATAATATCACCACTAAAAGCGGGGGTTGATTTTGAACCGTTGTTTGAGGTACATTCTGTTGCTTCTAACAATGTAATATCATTGGCATTATTAATATATTTTTTAACTGAATTACCATCCAATAATTCCCTGAGCAAGTCCCCGTCCCACCAAATTAAAAAGTTGGATGAAGAAGGCCAGCTTCCGGCATGCTCATTTTTGGCACTTCGTAGCTCGTTTGTTCCGCCCCAGCATTCCATGCCCGGATATTCAGCAGTAATATCGGCAGACACCCCCCGGGCAACGTCAGCTGGTGATGTCCCCCATATAATCTCACCGGTAGCGGCTTTAAGCAGGGCTGATCCATGGATCTGCGCATATTCGTGTATGCCCCAAACTTCAAGACCCGGTATATCCGGATCAATATCGCTAACATGCAAAGCATCACCGTGCCCCAATCCTGAGGTCCACAAACCGGTCCCATCGTCATCAACACACATTGATCCATAGACTATTTCATCTTTACCATCGTTGTCCACATCGGCAACACTAAGGCTATGATAACCCTGCCCGCTATAACTGTTATTGCTAGTTTCTGAATCAAATACCCACCTTTCTGTTAATGAACCTTCGTTATAATCCCATGCAACCAATACGGTGCGCCCATAATATCCGCGGCACATCACCAAACTTGGGTTCTTTCCATCTAAATATGCCACACCTGCCAAAAACCGGTCTACCCTGTTGGTGTTATCATTTAATTTTCCCCAACCATCGGTTGGGTACCTGTCAGGCAAATAAGGTACAGTTTCCATTTCTTTGCCATCAGTTCCATTGAATATTGTGAGGTATTCGGGCCCCGAAATAATAAACCCCGGCCATCCTCCTCCTGTCCGGTAATCAGCACTGTCATTATCCGTTTCTGCCGGTCCTTTATTTAAAAATTGACCGGAACCATCTTTCGTTCCCGGTGCGGTTTTACATGCCAGTTCAGCACGGCCATCCCCATCCAAATCGTACACCATAAATTGTGTATAATGCGCCCCTGCCCTGATATTTATCCCCAGGTTTAATTTCCATAGCAACGTACCATCCAGTTCATACGCGTGCAATTCAACCGGATCGGTATATCCCTCGTGTGCATTATCATGACTTATACCTTCCATTTTAACAACTATTTCAAATTCTCCGTCTCCATCCAAATCAGCAACCGAACAGTCGTTTGGGGAATAATTCACGGGAGTTTGTAAAGGAATGGTTAAGTAATTATTATGCCATACGTTAACTGGGGAAGTATATGTAGAAGTCGACGACGGACCTTGAATTATTTCTACATAGTAAATGCTATTGATTGTGCCAGCACTGTCCGTATAATTTGATTTTCCGGTTACGGGTAAATTGTTAATTAAAGAATCGTTCCTGAAAATATTATACGAAATAGTATTGCTGTCTGATGCAAATTTTCTCCAGCTTAAAAAAACGCAATCATTCGTTTTTACTGCCACCAATCCCCTGGACAAATAATCTGTTTTTCGTTGGGACTGCACGTGCATTGAAAAAAATAAAAGAAGTATTAAAGTTAGTATCATTGGGTTCAGAAAATTTATAGATACTTTACACTCCCACTTATCAGATATTCCTTTCCGTTTACTGTGTTTTAATAAATCCATCTTACTTAATATTAATACTTTTTTACCTGTTTGATTCATAAATTTTCATTCGGAATAGAATA
>JBNLCS010000212.1:0-5553 GCA_050303935.1 Bacteroidales bacterium | reverse complement strand
TGCTGCCAGGGCATCGGTAGTGGCCCCTATCCAGAATGATATTTTTAAAATTCTGGTTTGTACAACTTTATTCATTATTGAAGCTTTTATATAATTTTCAAAAGCTGGGGCTCTTTTCTTTTTGGAACATCGGGTATACTTTCAGGATACCCCAACGCAATGGGTGCGACAATTTTATGATTATCCGGTATACCCAATTCGCCCTGCAATTTCACATCATATATTTCAGTTCCAAAATTCACCCAGCATGTTCCCAATCCTTTGGAAGTGGCAGAAAACATCAGGTAAGCCGCTGCCAGGGCACAGTCCACAAACAGGTTTTTCAGGCCCGCATCGCCCAATATTAATATCACAGCCGGAGCATTGTAAAACACATTAAACCCTTCCTTTTGAAGCATCTGCTCATACCTTTTAGCAAAATCATCAGGATTTGCAGCAATGCGTTTTAATATGTTTTTCTTGCTTTCGATGGAAATGCGGCTGATCATTTCCCGGTTGTTTACTATAATAAATTTCCAGGGCTGTCCGTTACCGGCACTGGGTGCAAGAATACTTTCATAAAGTATTCTTTTTATCATATGTATTGGTACAGGTTTATCCTGAAAGTTCCTTACAGACCTTCTGTATTTAAATACTTCTGAAATATCCATTACTTTTTTTTTGTTTTTAAACTCATTCATAGTATTGCATGTAACATTTTTATTCAGGACAGAACAATATTGTTTAAAAAGATGTTGCGAAGTTGCACTAAGAAAAAAATTATATTTTTGATTATTGTTTGTATTTTTTTACAATTACTATTCTTATTTTGTCTTAAAGTCCTAAAAATTAACACCAAAATGCAGGCCCGGCTCAAATAAAAAATAGTTGTTCCAGTCCTTTTCCATTTCTTTAAATGATTCAGGTGTATTCGTATTAATGGGCCAATGCGTAATCGCTATTGAGGGTTCAATAAACAGCCTGTTTTTAAAAAGTTCAAAATGATAACCAACCAGCCTGTATGTCATAAACAATTGATATCCATTTTGAATCTTCCTGTCATTTTCATCTACATATTTTTGAAAAGCGCTCATGGCATGAACGGAAGAGTATAATCCTTTCCACCAGAAACGTTGATAAACCAGGGCAAAACCAAATTCCCGGATATAGCCAGGGTATTCAAATTCAGGCGCTTCAAAATCATCGCCATACGGAATACCCAGCGGCCAGGCATATTTCCAGGTTTTCACCTCAAGGGCTACCACATTTTCAGGTGTTATCCTATAACCAAAATTAAGCTGTGCAAAGTCAGGTTTGTTTGTTGGTGCGAAATTTCCCAACATGAAGAATGTGCTTCCAATATAGAATTTTCTGTCGATTGGTTCTTTTTCGGTTGTCTGACTGAAAGCTGAATTCAGTATTGAAAACAACATAATGGTTACTAAATAATGTATTCTTTTCATATTTTTTTGTTTTTATAATTTTTATGATTTTTAATATTCTTTGCTGTCACCTGCGCTGCCGCACGAGTCCACTCTTTTGGCTAATAAAACTTAATTGAGGGAAGCCAATCCTTTCGTGTGGCGATTAAATTATTAATATACCGCGGTAGCATTTCTATAAATCTATTTATCTATAAATAACCCAACCTTATCTTCTTTCACGCCCCATATCATCAACCATAAACCAATAACAATTTCAAACAATATGGCTGACGCACCCGGAAATATCCAATCATTCATTGGAACGAGCATTTGAACAAGGCTTTCTAATAGCACAAAAAAGAATGCTGCAATTCCAACTACAGATAACCACCGGGGAATGAACCTGCTTTTGTAAAACAGCCAGCAGAAAATAACGGAACCCACACCAATAAATACCATTAACATTGACATAAGCGCACCTTTTATTTCAAAAATGACACCAACTGTTTTTTGAATCGTTTCTGTTGTAAAATCACTGTTGATAAGATACAATGTAACTATACTGCCAATTACCGTTAATACCCCCATGATGGCTTCTCCAAACCTGCATAAAAGAGCAGTTAATGCTTTTGCTTTGTTTACAATTTTTAATAATTGATATAATGCCACAGATAATGCGATTACTCCAGTATACATTAGTACTTCGTATACAATACCTATTCTGAACAGTGCCTGGTTGGAAGTAATGTTTGCAATGGTTTTTAACACATCTCCTTCAGTCATTAGCTTGTAGGGCCCTATTGCAATTGAAAGCACCGATGTGATAATAATCACAAAGTATGCTGTTCCGGCAAACGTTGCTGTTTTTTTAATTGATTTTATTTTTTCCATTTTATGGTATTAATTGATTATATAATTTACAGTCCATTGTATTTTTCTGAAAGATTCCCGTATGTAAGGACTTGTTACATCAAAATATGACCAGTCTTCAATGAGCTTATAATTGGGGGACCAATCTTCTATTTCGTCACTATCACTAATTCCAAATCGGTAAGAAGCCCCTTTTCCAAATTTCAATTGCCTTTGAAGTTTAAAATCAACCATTTTTTTCTTCCAGCCTTTCAACCATTTTGAGCTAAAAACTTCAAAAACCATTTCTGTACCCGGAATGTTGGAATGGATCTCGTGAAACAATGTTTTTACTTCCTCTTCATTGCAATACATAAAAACCCCTTCTGCCAGCAATAATATAGGCCGTTTTGGAAGATCAACCATCCAGCTATGGTCAAACACTGACTGAGCAAGTTGCCTGTATCTTTTTGTTGCAGGGAAAATATTTTTCTTAACATAAATAATTTCAGGAAGGTCAATATCCAGAAAATAGCATTTTCCATTATCAATTCTGATAAAACGATGATCCAGTCCGCAACCAATATTGACTATCACAGCATTGTGATGTTTCTGCAAAAAGAGGTTAACATAGTCATCGTATTTCCTGGCCCTTATAACCGTATGTTTTTCCACGCTTTTCCTCACTTTGCTAGTGAATATATTTTTTCCCCTTTCATCCAGGTTTGCATTCAGGTAATCATACATTTTTAAAGAACTCCGGTCATGAAGAATTGAATCATCCTGGTTTGCATCCTGAATATGGCATTTTAATGTTAACAGTGCGGTATTTGATATATCGTTCATCATATCTTCCTAATTAGTCTCTGCAAGAAAACGCCAATTTCTTCGTTATGCTTGTCAGAAAAATGCTCATTTACCCTATGTAAACTCCACTTTTTCTGACTGCGCAAGCCTTGAACTTGACGTTTTCTTATCAGAGACGGAGTTTTCTTGCAAGTACTAATTAAAACCTGTAACCTAAACCTAAATTCAAATGATAGGGTGAACCGGCGTAAGCCCTGAAATTTTCAGTAAACGGAACTTTAAGCTCGATATGGAGATCAAACTTCTGATTAAATGTTTTGCCCCATTCCAGTCCAAATTGCCATGAACCACCCGGCCCTTTGTACCAACCATCCTGTGCGCCCTCATAAAATACGGTTTTAAAGTGATCTGTATGCTCAATATGGGAGGTTAAAATTTTCTCATATTCAACAGTTAATACCGACACATACCATTTGGGTTTATAAAATCCAATTTCGAATGCACCAGCTACTGCATATTTTCTGGAATCAAAATTTATGGTAGATATTGCTCCGGTTGAAACATTAATACTATTAATTATTCCGAAGGAACCTGTGATAGATTTATGATACAGACCTCCGAATTTAAATTCCGCGTTACCAAATCCGGGTTTGAAAAAAAGTTGTGTTACCTGTCCGTAAAAACCAACTGGTGATCCCAGCAATTCAATATTACTTTTATATTCTATTCCCAGGGAGAATACAGTTGAGGGTTCAATGCCTCCTTTGAAAAATGCCCTGTATTTGTTTTCACTGCTGAAATAATTGTTCTGGCCAAACAGGTTAACACTGAATAGTATCCCAACTAGTATATTCATTACTGTTTTCATATTAATAGCCTTATGGTTTGATTGTTGATTTTATAATCTTGATAATTTCATCCGGTTTTTGCCACACACCCGAATGTCCAATCCCTTCAATGATAAACTCTTCAGACCTGTTGTAAAAAACCGATTGCATTTCTAAATATTCAGAATATTCATGCATTGAAAGTGATCCGGAGATAAATAGGGCATTCCCGGAAAACGAAGACAGGTTTGAGGTTACATCAAAGTTGTCGGACATACCGAAATCAAGGTTTGCACTGCCTGTTAGGGAGCCGTATCTCCAAAACGGATTATTTTCTTCCTCATGAAATTCCGGTTGGGCGCGATTTGCCACAAGTAGCATCTGATAATCTGCCTGAATATGATCATTAGGTGTGAAATGTTCATGTGCAAGCAAATATTCATCCAACCATTCCTTTCCTATTTGAGCAAAAACCATGGAGCTGTTTTCAACAAAATATTCCCAGTTTTCTTTTGTAAAAGGGGCTGGCTCATAAAAAACAACATGTTTCACTAAACCGGGATATTTATTTATAAAACCATTTGCCAGCAAGCCACCAAAAGAATATCCAAACAAATAAACCCGTTCATCTTTAATTCCCGTAGTATTTAGCTTCTCTTTTATGGTTCTTTCTATAACAGCCTTTAAATCTTCAAGATAAATGGCAAATGTTAATTTAGCCTTTTCAAATCTCGGTGACAATCCCGCTCCTCTTTGATCATAAAACACACAGTAATATTCATCGCGCAGTTTGCTTAAGCCCATTGGTACTGTTGTCCTTTCATTAGGATATCTGTTTGCATTTTCATAACCTTTCTCTGAGATCATACTCCTGTAATCGCTTCCCGGCCCACCATGAAGAAAAATCATGATAGGATTTTGGATATCACCAAATGCTTCTGAATGCAATATGGTTCCATTTACTTCGATCCGTGGAAGTAAAGGGTCTTCATCTACCGTTTTGGGAAGCAGGTTTCCTGGTTCATCCATATCATATGTTTCACATGAATATAGAACCATAAGACTCATAAAAGTTACAATTGCATGTATTTTATTTTTCATTTTATTACGTTTTAATTCTGTTATTTATTCGAAAAGATGATTAAAAATTTTTTCCCTTTCCAACACCTCCTGTATTTTGGTTGAGTGACCATTCACCATTATCGACAGCGTAATATCATCTTTAGGGAAGTAAAACATTAAACCGGTAAAACCGTGAACATTTCCATAGTGACCCATGGCAATTCCATGTCTGGTTTCTAACCTCATCAATCCCAAACCATATCCTGTTATGAATTCCATATCTTCAACTTCTTCTGTTAAATCAAGGAAACCCTGCATCTGAAGTAATGAACGATCATTTATAATTTGTCCGTTCATGAGTAATTCCACAAACCGGGCCAAATCGTAAGAAGAACTAATAATGCCTCCATCCAGCATATCTTCCCCACCCACTGCATTGTTGTCAATTTCTGTGATATCCTGCATATAGCCTTCATCATATATATCAATGTACGACCTTGAAAGATTCACAGGCTGTGCGGTGGAAATGTAGGTGTTTAAAAGTCCGAACCGGTCAATAATCTTTTCCTTTACCACTTCATTGGCAGTTTTTCCGGTTGCATATT
>JBNLCS010000211.1:0-7470 GCA_050303935.1 Bacteroidales bacterium | reverse complement strand
ATTATTGCCGGCATGCCTGTGCAAGACGTAAAATGTCCTACACATAAAGTTTTTATATCGTACCCGGATATTGAAGATGCGGCTGTTAGTCTGGATCCGGCCAATTCAACTGGTGGGAACAGGGATTTTGTCTTATCCTACAAATTGACTGGTGAAAAGATACAATCGGGATTGATGTTATATGAGCATAAAGATGAAAACTTTTTTATGCTTATGGTGCAACCTCCAAAACGTATAGTTTCAGAACAGATACCCCCAAGGGAATATATATTTATTATTGATGTGTCAGGTTCCATGAGGGGCTTTCCTTTGACGGTAACAAAGGCCTTAATGCGTAACCTGATCATTAATTTACGGCCAACTGACAAATTTAATGTTATGTTGTTTGCTGGTACATCGGGCTGGATGTCTGAAGAAAGTGTTCCGGCAACAATAGAAAATATAGAAAAAGCAAATCATTTTATAGACACTCAACAGGGTGGGGGTGGAACAAATATACTTCCTGCGTTGGAGAAGGCCCTTACGTTTCCACGTTTTAGCGATGACCTGAGTCGCTCATTTGTTGTGGTTACTGATGGATATGTAAGTGTAGAAAAAAATGTTTTTGATCTTATCAGGAATAATAACGATCAGGCAAATCTTTTTGCTTTTGGCATTGGTTCTTCCGTAAACAGGCACTTAATTGAAGGTATGTCCCATGTTGGCATGAGCGAACCCATTATTGTTCTTGAACAAGCAAAAGCGGATGGTGAAGCCGAGAGGTTCAGGAAATATATAAATACCCCGGTGCTTACCAATGTGAAAAAAGAATTTGACGGATTTGATGTGTACGATGTAGGGCCTGTCACTATTCCTGATGTTATGGCTGAAAGGCCAATAATCATTTATGGTAAATACAAAGGTGATCCCAAAGGGAGCATTACTATAAAAGGTAATATGGGCAATGGGAAAAAGTATAAAAAGATATTTACGGTCGATGACGTAAAACCCGATAAGGAAAATGTCGCACTCCGATACTTATGGGCACGTATGCGTATTCAAATGCTTGATGATTACTGCGGGGTTGGCTATGATAATGGTAATGAAGCTGAGCTCACCTCATTGGGATTAAAGTATAATTTGTTAACTGCTTATACGTCCTTTCTTGCCATTGAGGAAGACAGAATAGCCAATGAAGGAAAATTAAAAACAGTGAAACAAGCTCTTCCAATGCCACAAGGAGTGCCAAATTCTGCCGTTGGGTTTGAAATGGAAGTTGGACAGGTTGAATTACCGTATTCATTCCATCGTGATATACAGGTGACAGGCAACCTCTTGGAGGTAAATAAAAACTATGTTATTGAGAAACTTGAAAAAACACTTATCGAGCGGTTAAATGATTATTTCAACGCTTGTTTTGTAACTGTTACATCAATAAAAGTGCAAATTGATGGAAGTGGAATAATTATTAAATCAAAGATATCAGGAAATGAATTAAGCCAGGCACAGGAGTGTGATATATTAAATATTATTAATGCAGTTGATTTTGCTTCATTCAATATTAGCGAAGGTTGGGAGTTTACCATTAATTATTAACAGATCATTTAAAACGTAATAATTTCTTTAGAACTGCAATATTTTCTAAAAAATAGTTATGAAACAATTTATAAACTTTTTGGCAATGATCTTTATATTTTCGGGTTGCTACAAAATAAATAAAACAGAATGGGGTATTAATACCCGAACAACACTAAAAAACTACGATACAAATAAATTGACTTCAACCATTTGTGTTAAGGGCTTATCCTTATATGATCAGTCTGTTATTAAGTACCTTTTTCCATACAGGGATACTATTAAACTTATTCGCAATTTTTTATAATTGGTAAGGATACAATAAACTTTTAAAAGATAATATTATGAGAAAAAAGTTCAAAATACTGATAATAGCCTCTTGCATATTTCTAAGCAGTTTTGCTTTTATTTTTGGACAGAATGATACTATGAAATATCATAAATATATCTCTGATTTTATTGATTTGATAAAAAAAGATAAAAAAGAAGATATTGCAGATTTAGTTACATATCCGTTTAAGCGTCAATATCCTATTCCGAGTATTAAAAGTAAACAAGAGTTTTTAAATAGGTTTCATGAAGTGTTTGATGATAGCCTTAAACAAATGATAATTAATTCCGATTTTGCAACAAATTGGTCGGAAGTTGGATGGAGGGGAATAATGTTTAATAGGGGAGAACTTTGGTTTGATACGGATGGCCGTTTAATAGGTGTTAATTATCAATCAAAATTTGAGAAATATTTATCGGATAGTCTTATTGAAAAAGATAGGGGCAATGTACATCCTTTAATATCAGATTTTTATAAACCTGTGTATTGTTTGGAAACCTCAAAGTATAAGATCAGAATTGATAAGTTAGAAAATTTAAGCTATCGCTTTGTCAGTTGGCCAATCACTAAATCATACCAAGATATACCGGATATTATAATAGAGAATGGGGAATTGCAATTTGAAGGAAGTGGCAGTAACCATAACTTTCATTTTAGTGATGGGCAGTTAAATTATATATGCTCAATATTTGTTTTAAAAGAAACCGGCTCACCTCAAGCAACCTTAACGATTTTTAATGGTGAAAAGAAGATTTTAACCCAAGAGGCTTTTATAATTCTCAAATAATAAATTATGAAAACAACAGTAACAGATATAAATAAGACCCTGAAACGGATTTACATAAGCATATTGGTTTCACTTTTGGTGTATGTGTTGATGGTAGCCTTTAAAGATGGGGGCAGTTCAGGAGTTAATGTGAGTACTAAGAGGCCCTCATCTTTTTACCAAAAAGATCAAATAGTAATAAACCAACCTTCTTCATTTATCTTACGTGAAAACATCACTTTTATATTAGGGGAAGACCGTGATGTAAATAATCCGTATTATACACATGCTATGGCATATTACCAGTTAGATGGAGAAGATGGGACAGAGCATGTAATTTCCAGTTGTCGCTCTTTGCTGGAGGTAAGAAATTATTTACAGAACCATCCACCGGTTAATGGTAAAGCCTGGGGATTAATAAACCTGGTTTCTCATGGCAATCAGTGGTTAGGTTTAAGTGCCAGGGTTACCCCAGAATCTGGCAGGGCTACTGTTGAAACCATTGATCAGGAAATTTGTGAAGGGCATTTTCCAGCCCTTCCTGATTCCTTTATTGATAAATACACCACCATAGCAATTCATGGTTGTGGGATTGGTAAAAACCAACATTTGGTGAATAAAATAGGGAAAGCATTTAGTAGGGGAGGGAATGAGTGCCTGGTGACCGCGAGTGAACTTTTTGAATATTATACATCGAAATTGTATAAGGGTAAAATAATTCAAACCAAGAAATATAATGCACGGGCATGGACTGTAAATTATAAAATGGGATACAAACCAGCCGATAATTCTTTGATAAAAGAATTCTTAAATCTGTATCCACAAGAAAATCAAGATTGGAAGGGCGCATTGAGTAGGGGTGAACCCAGGTTTGAAGGGGATATTTATCACTATACTTTTGAAGTACCGGTGAAATTTGTTTTTCCTTATAAATCGAAAGATTCAATGCCCAATCTAAGCTCCAAACAACTACAGCTTAATTGGATAAAAGGCAATAATAAAATTATGGATCAGCTAAAGATAATTAATATTGGACCGGAAAAATTTAACTGGTGGTTTCGTTTGGTATATGTAAAAAATGAAGATGGGACAAAGTTGCCGGCAATTTGGTTAAAAGGGTATACAACTATTTTATGTGTAATAAAACCTTTAATAAATGAAGAAGAAGTTTTATAAATCAAACAAAGTATTTTGACTAATTATTTTAGAAAAGGCCGGATTAATTAAAAAGTAAACCATTGCTTATTGAATGAAAAGACTCAAATATAACTTTAAATACATGCTTGTGAAACATATATAATCCTTTTTATGTTAAGAATATCCTACCTTCGTATCGAAATTAACGGATAAGTTTAATATAATGGGTTTAGGCAGGTTTTGTAAAAAATCTTGGAAGCAGTTTCTTAGATTATTTTCTTGCTCATGTTTCATGGTTGTAATATCGTTTGGAAGTTATTCTCAGCAATTCAATCAAACAAAATATACCTGGAAAAATGTTAAGATAACCGGTGGAGGTTTTGTAGACGGTATAATTTTTCATCCTGCTGAAAAAGGGTTGTGTTATGCCCGTACTGATATGGGAGGTGCATATAGAAGGGATAGCGCAGGTGGAACATGGGTGCCCTTACTCGATTGGTTGTCTTACGAAGATGTTAACCTTATGGGTGTTGAAAGTATAGCGCTTGACCCAAATAATCCGAACATGCTATATATGGCATGCGGTACGTATACAAACCCAAATGCACCTAATGGGGCTATATTATGGTCTGATGACAAAGGTAAAAGTTTTCAAAGAACAGATTTGCCATTTAAACTGGGCGCCAATGAAGATGGCAGGGGAAATGGGGAAAGAATGATGGTAGACCCGGTGAATGGCAATATTATTTACCTGGGTACCAGGCATGATGGGTTATGGCGCAGCACCGATAAAGCTCTTTCGTGGCAAAAAGTAACTTCATTCCCGGATATGAATGAAATGCTTCCGTCAAAAATGAAGGACCAGGACAGTATAAGGATTTGGAGACGGACAAATACCGGAGCAGGAATCATATTTGTATTATATAGTCCGGGATCTGCCACACAAGGGAAAAGCAATACTATTTATGCCGGCATATCATTAATGAACTGTGCAAATATATACAAAAGCACGGATGGGGGAGAAACCTGGAATGCATTACCCGGTTTGCCAATTGCTTACATGCCTACTCATGCCTCGCTATCTCCGGATGGCTTTTTATATATTACTTATGGCGACAGGCCCGGCCCATCACGTATGATCAGGGGGGCGGTGTGGAAATATAATACGAGTGCGGATAGTTGGACTGATATTACACCCGATAAGCCAATGGATAACAGGGAATTTGGATATGCGGCGGTTACCCTGGATGCTACTAATCCTGATATTGTAATGGTAAGTACGTATCACAGGTATCAAGTGGATAATGGTGAGGATATTTTCAGGAGCGTTGATGGCGGTAAAACTTGGAAACAGGTGTTTGGTAGTGGGGGAAAATTGATTTGGGATGTTGCCCCTTACACGAAATATACAGCAATACACTGGCTGTTTGATATTGAAATTGACCCGTACAATCCAGATCACGCAATTTTCACTACCGGATATGGGGGCTATGAAACTTTCAATTTAACAGATATTGATGATAAAGGTGAAACCTTTTGGAAGGTGATGGCTGATGGAATAGAAGAAACCGTGGCGCTTGATATGCTCAGTCCGCCTAAAGGGTCCCACCTTGTATCGGCTATTGGGGATTACGCCGGTTTTGTACATTGGGACCTTAATGTATCAGGTGAAGCGGGTTATTTTAAAACGCCACGGTTTAACAATACGAACAGTGTTGATTGTGCTTACAATAAACCGGAAATTATTGTACGTACAGGAAGGCCTGTCGGTGAGAATCCAGGCCAGTCAATAGCCTACTCCACAAATGGTGGGGAAAGCTGGCAGTCATGTGAAAGCTTACCGTTTGAAAACTGTCAGTCAGGAGATATTAGTGTTTCGGCTATTGGCAGCACATGGGTA
Organism: Bacteroidales bacterium; assembly: GCA_050303935.1. GTDB lineage: Bacteria > Bacteroidota > Bacteroidia > Bacteroidales > JBNLCS01 > JBNLCS01. The sequence goes on along the minus strand of JBNLCS010000211.1, from coordinate 1,782 downwards.
TGGATGGTTGGTAGGACTTATGAAGGTAATGGTAGGAATTGGAAAGTTGTGGAAAAACCATCATTTTATACGGAAAACATGGGGAAAACATGGTACCAATGTGAAGGCCTGCCACCACTTATAAGGGTTACGGCCGACAAGGTGAATAACAATAAATTTTATGCATATAACATATTGGATGAATACATTTACATTAGTGAAAATGGGGGCCGGTCGTTTATTCAGAAGAAGATAAAAGGGGACGTGGTAATCCCTAAAAGCAAAAATAACAGGGGGGATGTGCGTGGAGGGCAGGACCTGATTTATACAACACCGGAACAGGAAAATGATTTATGGTTAGCTGCATTCGATGGCCTGTATCATACGACTGACACATCATTTAATTTTGTGAAGATGGGAAATGTAACTGAAATACATGCTTTCGGTTTTGGTAAAGCTGTCCCGGGTAATAATTATCCTTGTTTGTATCTCGTAGGTATTGTTAATGGCGTCCGGGGCGTTTTCAGATCAAATGATATTGCCAAAACATGGATCCGGATAAACAATGATCAACACCAGTGGGGTATGATATTGCATATTACAGGTGACCCTAAAAGATACGGCCGGGTATATGTCGGTACGCATGGCAGGGGGATTGTTTATGGAGACCCATGGGATTTTGTAGATGGTAAATAGCTGACCGGTGAAGCTGTAGATTACAACCTAAGTTGAGTAAGTTGAGCGGTCAATGTCATTAAGTTAAGCAAAATAAACACTGACAGGAGCTTCGCACACTGTAAGATTTAACAGTCGCTATTATTTATCTCCTATCAACCCTAACTTCTACCATCTAACTTATACCAACTACCGGCCAACCTTATTCCTCCTCAAACTTGATAACTTGTACGGGGCACGATTCTGCAGCCTCACGTATTTCTGTTTCGTATAATGAATAGTTTACACCTTCAACAACGGTGGCCTCTTCTTCCACTTTAAAAACTTCAGGACAAACTGTTTCACTTAATTTGCAGGCAATGCAGCCTTCTTCTATCCATACTTTTTTAATTGCCATAATCAATACTCCGTTTCAACTTTACATATTCGTACTCGATAATATCTATACCAGTGTTGCATACCAAGTTTTTTAGCAATACCATGTTCCTTATTTTTTGCCCACAATTTTATTGATTCAAGGTCTTTCCAATAACACACGGTAATTCCGGTTTCATTTCTTGCCGATTCCATTCCAAGAAAGCCGGGTTGCTTTTTTACCAATTCTTCCATTTTTTCCGACATATCCCTATAACCATGGTCCCCATTAGTTCTAACCGATGTAAAAATAACTGCATAATATGGGGGTTCGGGTGTTTTGGTAAACATAAGCCAGTAAAATATTAACTACTGACTAACAATACGTATATGTTAAAGGTTCAAATAAAAAAGAAGTTATTGAATAGTTTTATAATTCTTACATGTCAGACAACATGATGTTCTTCTGATTGTAAATACTTTTGAATATGTATGGAATATTTCTGATCTTCTTCAATTATATGATTTTTTAACCATGAATTTAAGAAAGTCATCAGTTTGTAGGTAACTGCTGCTTTTCTGCTTTTAATATTGTCCATCATCTCAGAAATTGTTTTCTTGAAATTCATATGTTCTTCAATGTGAGAAATAGACGCCGGATATTTTGAAGCCGTGAACAATTGTTCTTCAGTAGAAAAATGGTATAATGAATAATCGGTTAATTGGTTTAGTATTTCTACAAGTTTATCATTGGATGTTTTGTTTGTAAATGCA
>JBNLCS010000210.1:0-7425 GCA_050303935.1 Bacteroidales bacterium | reverse complement strand
GGCAGACAGGTGCGTCTTTTTGTCCCATATTTTGTTGGATTTTCTTTAAATAGTCAATGCTATTCGTATCAAATCCGCCTCATCTGGAACAAAAATACACTATAAAAAATTCCAAAAACGAATTTTAAACAGTCTCTAAGTCGTTTTCTGATTTAATATAGTTTTTATTGTCTGACAATGAAAGTATAATTTAATGGTGCCATTTGACACTGAATTTGTCGAGATAGGTTTGGTAAGTGTGATTGTAAATTGTTTTTGTTTTGTCCAATACGCTTTTGTGCTTTACACAATTATGGAAATTAATGACCTTAAATTGTTTATTCGTCACTTATACATTGAACTTCCTGTTTTCATTTATTTAATGACAATTCCATTAACTTTTTATATATTACAGAAGTAATTATTAATCTTATGACCTTTAAAATGAATAGTTGGTTAAGACAAGCACTTAATAAATACGTATCATTTGAAGATGAAGAGTGGGATAATTTCATAAAATTTGGAAAAACAATAAACTTAAAGCCAAAAGATTTGTTTTTTAAAGTCGGGGAAGTAGCTAATAAAGTAGGGTTTCTAAAGAATGGGATCTTAAGAGCGTGTCAAGAAAATAAAAAAGGAGAAACTGTTACTTCTTATTTTTATCACCAACCCATCAATATAATCATTACACTGCAAACATCTTTTTCACAAGAAGTTCCAAGCGAACATATTGTAGAAGCCAGTACTGATTGCGAAATTTTATATTTTGAAAGAGATCATATAAATACGTGTTTAAACAAATACTCTGTTTTTGAAAAATTAACTCGGAAAATTGCAGAAAAGCAATATTTGGACGGTTCAAAAAGAATTAATGATTTTCAGACAAAAGATGCTAAAGAAATTTATAATGACTTTATAAAAGAACATGGATATCTTGCTTCAAAAGTTCCACAATATATGTTAGCTAGCTATTTAGGTATGTCTCAATTCACCTTAAGTAAGATAAAAAAATAAGTTAATATTGTAGAATTATGGTTTAATTATTTAAACAACTGCCCCATGTTGTTTTACAGGGCAGTTCATAAACTTATTTAGGTCCATTATTATTCATCAACTTCAGCATAAACCTGACAAAAGATATTTATATGTGAGCCTGCTGATACTTTTAAAGGAGATGACAAATATACATCATTTAAAAACTTAATATTCCTACCTTCAAAATGATCAGTTAAACCAGCGTATGTGTCTTTGATTTTGTATGAACCATTAGGCAGATCATTAAATATAAAACGTTTTACTTCCCAATTATACGATGTTGGTATCGAAGCAGGATAAACAGCATAACTTTTGCTTATAGCATTAGCACTACTTTCGGCTAAATACTCTGCACCTGTTTGTACATTTACGAGAGTAACTGAAACATCTTCAATATTTGAATATCCGGCCACGTATTGATCAACAATTCTAACAGTTATACTATTTTCCCATCCCATTGCTTGGCCTACAAGTTCATCTGCAAAAGCAAGATGATCTGATTGGTAACTATCTACGTTTTTAATACTAGCACCTTGCGACAAATTCCAATCATCTCTAAACTTAAATTCATCTTCCATATAACTTGCAAAGTATGTAATCATTCTTTCTGATTGATCAAGAAATATTATAGCTTGTTTCAACATCTCTTCCCTGTATTGAGCTAAAGCAGGTATAGCCTTATAATTATGGTCTGTGAACTCTTCATGTGCTTTGTCTATGATAAAGAAAAGAAGGTCTGCTTGAACAAGATAATAGCGCTGAAAATGGTTCATTACAGAAAGAAAGCAATCATCAGCATTTGATTTTGTAATATTTTCAAAAGTTAGCTTGCCCCATAGTTTAATTGCACCATCAATACTTCCTATTGTCATTGTATTTTGTAGTTGGAATAACTGTGTTTCAAGAGTATGTATATCAAGTTCATTATTTATTTGTTTTGCTAGAGTATTCCAGTCATTAGTTGGTGTTGTTGATGCATTTGTGGAAAGTGTAGCAAAATCATTTCGGATAGCCTTTACATTAGCACAAATTTTTGCTAACCCACTTACTTGAGCAGTGTATTCTGTCCTGATTCCTTGTACATATATCTCTTGTAGGGTTTTATCCACATCATCTTTAAATCTTTCGATTTGCTTTGACAAGTTGTCAAGTTTTGTACCTATGTCGTTGATTTGTTCTGATAGTTGTTCATTTGACAAACTTGGTTCACTAGATTCTCCAAAGATATTTTCAAGAACCCAACCCGTTGCTTCGTCACCAACTTTACCACCAGCTCCTTTTGCAATCCCAAGAACAAAACTTTTGGCAATCTCTGTCTTGAATGATTGAAGTCTATTCTGATCATCGTATTCATCTTTTTCACAACTGATAGGCAAGACTAATAGCGCAATAAGTATGGCAAAATAGAATGTTTGTTTTTTCATAGTTGATTCTTTTTTAGTTTTTAATATTTCAAATAAAAGGATGTTTCATTTTTTTGATTATTTAAAAATAGGGCTAATGATTTGATGTAATTTTGGCAAATGCCAAAATGGAATGTTTTTTTGCCTTTTAGTCAATTTGCTAATTCTAAAAACAAAAACAATGTTGCAACTCCTGATTTTGTATTCTGGAAATAAATTTACATTTTCAAATTTATTCAGAACTTACAGGAGGATGCCCTGCTACCTATGTAGGGCACACATGGTATATAGTTAATTGGTGGAATAGTGGCTTGCGAAAGTTTAGTACTTTTAATAAAATTAAACTGTAACCTGATAAGAAAGAATTATGAAATCACCAACTAACCATATATCAATTCCGTAATGCTGGCTGATTTCTTGATAACAAACAGAATAAATATCCCAATCGATGATTAAAAAGTTAATATTGATCTATCTAATAAATTTCGTTCATTTAATTTCTTTTGCGCAAGAAATTAAGGAGAATAATCCTGACAAAATTTCTTTTAAGATTCATCCTACACGATCTGATATAAATTCATTTAAAAATTATATTAAAAGAGAAACTGTATTATTTCGATTTAGAACACACCCAAAAGTTATAAAATTAAATGACAGAAATGATATAGCTGAAATTTCTTTAGACACAATTATAATTAAATTGATTCAAGGGTCAGAGATTGATCCATATGAAGAACCCCCAAGATCAAGATTTTTGTTTTTTAAAATTATATTTAATAAAATTGATTCTCAAGACATGGATAGAATAAATTATTTAAAATTGATTGGTTTTTATAAACAAAGAAATTGTTTAACATCAGAAATTGTGGAATATTTATTGTATCGTCAAAGCTATTACAATGAACAAGGTGTAAAATCCATGACTTTCAATTTTTATTTGAAACCAGATGACAAAGGGTTTTTTAAAATTTATAACCAAGAATTAGTAAATTAAAATAATAATGCACTACTGCCAACATTAGGATGAAACTACTAATCATAACATTAGGAATATTTTTTTTGTTTTCTTGTCAATCGAAAACTGAAACGAAAGGATTTCAAAATGGCGACATTATTTTTCAAACTTCGACTTCTGAACAAAGTAAAGCGATCCAGATCGCGACAGGTTCAAAATATAGCCACATGGGGATAATTTATAAGCAAGGGAATGATTTCTTCGTGTACGAAGCTGTTCAACCTGTGAAACTAACCCGATTAAACGACTGGATTAAAAGAGGGGAGAACGAACATTTCGTTGTAAAACGGATCAAAAAATCAGATAATTTATTGACACCAGAGACTTTAACGAAGATGAAACAAGTTGGAGAAAAGTATGCCGGAAAAGACTATGATTTATACTTTGAGTGGTCTGATTCAAGGATTTATTGTTCTGAATTGTTTTGGAAAATTTACAAAGAGGCGGTTGGTCTTGAAATTGGAAAACTTGAAAGGTTAAGTGATTTCAACCTGACTGATAATTTTGTAAAACAAAAACTTGAAGAAAGATATGGAGATAATATTCCCAAAGATGAATTGGTGATTTCTCCTGCTTCAATGTTCAATTCAAGTAATTTGATTACGATATATAACAAACATTGATATAAATATAAGAACTAAAATATCATGGGCTGATTGCAGCTAGTGTGTAGATTGCTAACTTAACATATTAATGGACTATGGACTCTATGAATTTTTATTTAAAGAAGATAAGTGGAAATGTAAGATATGTGGTGCTAATTTCAATGCTACTACTTAATGTCTTGGCAAGTTCACAATTAACAACGGATTGGACTAAAGAACCCGAGGAAGAATATGCTGAACGCATGCAATGGTTTATAGATGCAAAATACGGGATGTTTATACATTTTGGGTTGTATAGCCAATTAGGCGGTGTTTGGAACAATGATACAATAGATGGATATGCCGAGTGGATACAAGCTTCGGCTGATATTGCTTCACAGGATTATGCCATGCTTACCCACACGTTTAATCCAAAAAATTTCAATGCTGATAAGATTGCTTCGTTAGCAAAAAAAGCAGGTATGAAATATGTAGTTATTACCACCAAGCATCATGAAGGATTTTGCCTTTGGGACAGCAAATATACTAATTTTGATGTGGCCAATACCCCCTTTAAGGGAAGGGACATCCTGGCTGAGCTTAAGGCAGCCTGTAACAAATATGGACTTAAATTCGGTACTTATTACAGTATTATAGACTGGCATCACAGTAGTCAACAACGCAATGATTCAGGAAAAAATTATTGGGAACAATGGGGCCAAATACAAATGAAAGCTGACAAGCAAAATGCGTATATCAATTATATGAAAAAGCAAATAATGGAGCTGATAGAAAATTATGACAGCGACATTTTATGGTTTGATGGAGATTGGGTAGAATGGTGGAATAATGATGATGGAAAAGAACTTTATAATTATATACGGGAATTAAAACCTGATATTCTAATTAACAACAGGGTGGCAGACCGTAATTTATTTAAAAAAGACTTTGGTACCCCGGAACAAGAACATCTAACAGAAAATGTGTCTTATAATTGGGAAGCATGTTATACGTTAAATAATTCCTGGGGATATAAAATAAATGACCACAACTGGAAATCTCCTGAAACAGTGTACAACAAAATTACGGAAATCAATAGTAATGGAGGTAATTTATTACTAAATATAGGTCCTGATGGCAATGGGGACGTACCCCCAGAATCAATTGAAATTTTGTTGGAAGTTGGAAAAATGATCAATGAAAATAATTAAAATGCTTGGTAGCAATGTAAATACTAAACAAGCTTGAGGGTGGTAATTGCAAGGTATGTTGCCCACTTCAAAACCGTACCAGTCATGATAGGTTTGAAGCCCACAGTCACTTGCTTTGCTTAACAAAATATTGGCAAAAATTAAAAGCAACCTTCGCAGAGTAAAATTCATCTTCAATAGAAAAAGTAAATTATGAGAAGTACCTTAACAAATATTCTGCTGATTTCTGTTTTTCTGATTTCCTCATGTTCTAAAACTAAAGATGACAACCATTGTCAAATATCGGGTAGTGTAATAGGATACAATCCGGATAAATGTGGTTGTTGCCCGGGGTGGTTAATAACGAATGATACCGACACCTTAAAATTCTTAAATGTCCCGGAAAATGAAAAACTTTGGGATTTAGTTAATTATTATGGATATCCAATCCCGGTTCAATATGATTACATGAATGATAACAGTTCCTGTTCTGACCATTACAAGATAATGACATGTATTGATTTTAAATTGGATATAAATTGTTCAAAAACAGGAGAAATCATTGGCTACAATGCTACAGAGTGTGGTTGCTGCCCCGGTTGGATCATTAAAACCGGAAACGACACAATTAAAGTATTGAATTTTCCTATTGAAAACGAAGTTCGTGAGAGGTTTGAAACTACCGGATTCCCAATAAGTATAAAACTGGATTATGAAAACATTTCAGGCCCTTGTGAAGACTTTTATAAAAAAATTACCTGTATGCAGATAATTGATTAGATCAAATACTATTCGAAAAGCAAGTTATCGCATACAAGTTCTAATGCAAAATGAAACAATTAGTATTGATAAATAGACAGTTCAATTATTTCCAAAGGGCTTATTAGCATTTTAGAAACGACAAGTTTTAAAACCTGTCAGGCTACCCTATGCTTAACTTCTTACTTGATAATGTTTTACACAATGTTGATTGCTATGTCACAGCTCAAATTTCTTGTCAAGCACCTTATGTGTAAATTTTTTATCGCCGGAAGCATATGGGGCAACTGTTTCGCCATTTCCAAGGGCAATCCATTTATAAATTAATAAACCATCTAACCCAACAGGGCCCCGGGCATGAATCTTATTGGTACTGATCCCCACTTCGGCACCAAGCCCGTACCGGAACCCATCACTAAAACGTGTACTGCAGTTCCAGAACAAATTGCCCGAATCGCATAAATTGATAAACGTACGTGCCGTTTCCCTGTTTGTTGTAATGATACTTTCCGTATGTCCAGATCCATAGGTGTTAATATGATCAATGGCTTCTTGTATGTGATCAACTACTTTTACTGAAATTTTATAATCAAGGTATTCCGTTTTCCAGGTAGTATCTGTAGCTTTATTTACGTTTATTATAGAATTGGTTTTTTCACAACCGAATATTTCCACATTTCTTTCATCCAGTTTCGCCTTTACTTTAGGAAGAAGCCCCGGTGCAACATCTTTATGCACCAGCAACGTTTCAGCAGCATTACAAACAGCCACATACTGGGTTTTTGAGTCGAAAATAATATCCACAGCCATGTCAATGTTAACTTCTTTATCGGCATATACATGGCAAATTCCATCTGCATGGCCCAACACGGCTATATTGGAGTTATCCATAATATATTTCACAAACTCATTAGAACCACGTGGAATTATAAGATCGATATACTCATCCAACTTAAGCATTTCGTTCACGTCACTTCTTGTTTCAAGCAACTGTATCCATCCCACTGGGATTCCCGATTTTTCTGTAGCCTCTGCAATAATATTTGTTAAAACCCTGTTTGTATTTGTTGCCTCTCGTCCACCTTTTAACAATACCCCATTTCCACTTTTTAGGCACAAGGTAGAAATTTGTACCAATGCGTCGGGTCGTGATTCAAAAATAACACCAACTACACCTATGGGGCAACTAACACGACATAAATTGAAGCCATTATCAAGCTCAGTGGTCGAAATTGTTTTGCCAACAGGGTCTGGTAAGTTTATTAAACTATCAATCCCCGTGATTACATCCTGTAATTTTTTAGCATCAAATTTTAATCTTTTTAATAAAGGTGCTTCAAGGTTGTCTTCCTGGCTCTTTTTTAGATCAGCTTCATTGGCGTCAAAAATTTCATTTTTCCTTTTTTCCAGGTTATCAGCAATCGCTTTTAATGCTTTATTTTTATCTTCCGTACCTTCAG
>JBNLCS010000209.1:0-3624 GCA_050303935.1 Bacteroidales bacterium | reverse complement strand
TCCAATTGGATTTTTATTATCGAATATTTTAAGGGCCAATTTTTTTGTGAGTATTATAGAATTTTCATCAGATAAAATGGTATTTGCACTACCTGATTCTAACTTAAAATCTAAAACCTTAAAAAAGTTACTATCCGTCACTATTCCTTCCGGTGAATAATCCACGTTATTGTATGTGATTTTCAGTTCATCTCTTTTATATTTTTTGATGACTGTAGCGCTTTCCAGTTCAGGATAATCATTATAATTGAAATTGAAAAATGTGTTAATTGAAATAGCTTCCCAATTACTTTGGGGAGATGCTTGAACCACGGTCATATAAATATCGTTGCTTCTCTTATGAAATTTATCCATTGACAGCTCATTATACACGTATGTGACAAGGAGGGAAATACTAAGTACACCGGTAAACAATGTTAAGATACTTCCTATTGTTATAAGTCTGGTTTTATCTAAATTTTTGTACGCTTGTTTAAAATAAAATCTAATCATTAATTATCTGTTTTGTTCTGTATTGTTGTATGTTTAAATTCTTTACTATTTGTTAAAGTCACAGTATTCATTTAATTTTATAAGTAATGTATTTAATACTTATTCATACTTCAATGATTCCACAGGGTTCCTTCTTGCCGCCCTCCAGCTTTGCCAGCTAACCGTTAACAAAGCTATTCCCAATGCCATCAAACCAGCCAGGGCAAATATCCACCAGCTTAAACTGGTTTTGTAAGCAAAGTTTTCGAGCCATTTGTGCATTAATAAATAGGTTACAGGTGTAGCTATAACAAATGCGGCTACAATACATAATAAAGTGTATTGATTAACCATTCCCATCACCTGTATTATCCGGGCACCATTTACTTTCCGTACCCCAATCTCTTTTATTTTACGAAAAGTCATTTGTCTGATTATACCAAATAATCCCAGGCAGGAAATAATGATGGCAATAAAAGTGAAAAATTTTATTGCATATGCTTGTTTTTCCTCCCTCTTGTAAATTGATGCAATCCAATCATTATAAAATTGGATATTACAGGGTGTACCGGGTTCAATTTCATTAAAACATGATTTAATATGTTTTAAATTGGTGGTTATATCACCGGCAATTTTTATACTTAGGGTACTGGGATAATTAAGTGTATTCACCGTTAAATAACCCATTTTTGTATACAAATTTTCGTAATGAAAATCTTCTATAACTCCAACTATTCTTTTACCAAACACTTTTTCATTAAAACCTTGTTGAAGTTCCAGATAATCAGCGAGTTTTTTATTAATCAGGCAACAGTTTTCATCATGTGGCCCAAAATTTCTTCCTTGTATGAGTTTTATATTGAAAGTCCCTAGAAAATCATGATCTGCCCCCAGGTGTTTTAAATTTTTAATTTCAACTTTTTCACCAGTGCTTGATGCAAAAGAACCACTCGATGAGGAGTATATGGCATGGGGTGAACCATGTGTGGCTGTCACAGAAATAATTCCAGGATATGATATGAGTTTATCTTTTAAAACCTGCCATTTACCTGGGATGTTTCCCTCCAGGTTGATACGGAGCAGCATTTCTTTATCAAATCCCAGATCACCATTCTTTACAAGGCTCAATTGCTTGTTTATAAACAAAACTGAGGTTATCAAAACAATACTGATAAAAAACTGGAAAACTAAAAAAGTTAGTTGTCCACCATTTTTTGAATTTAACCTCTTTTTTTGAAGGACTTGAATAGGGGTAATATTGGCAGCTTTTATGGCAGGTAGTGAACCCGATATTAATCCAACTATCGGAAACATTAAAAAACAGACAAGCCAAATTATGGGTTCACTTAGTATCTCAAACAAATTAATTTCCTTGTCAAGAATTTCAGAAAACAAGGGTGAAAAAACAATCGCCAATAATATTGCAATGCCCATAGCTAAAGTACAAACTAAACTTGATTCTAACAGAAACTGGGTAAGCATACCCCCAGGTGAAGCGCCTGTTGTCTTGTGGATTCCTATTTCATTTTGACGGTTAAAAAGGGAGGAAACTGATATGTTGATATAATTAAATATTGTCATAAATAATATTACAACTGCAATACACGACAACAGGTATATCATGTAGATATTTGCGTGCTGCATATCATCTTGATAGCGGGTATCAAAATACAACTCGCTAAATGGTTGTAAGGATAATTTATCATTTTTAAAAGCCTGCCAATGTGAAACCATGTTTTCAATCTTAGGTGTCACTGTCTCAGGCAATATCCCTAATGGTAATAAGGCAATAGCCTCAAACATTTTATGTTCTTCCTCATTATATCCAATTCCGGTATGTGATACTGTTTTGTTTAAATCAGTAACCATATCGAATTGAATGGAACTGTTTTTAGGTGGGTCGCTTATTACTGCTGATACTTGATATAATTCGTTATTAATTTCTATTTGTTCCCCAACCGGATTTGTTTCACCAAATAACTTTCGGCTCACCGATTGTGTTAAATACAAAGTATTGTCTTTTTCAATAGTACTGTTTGCATTCCGGTAAATAAACTGAAAAGAGAAAATATCGAAAAAATCATCATTTGTTGCTAAAAAACGTGCATTATGCTTTTCTTTATCAAAAACATATAGTTCTGTATTAATACTAAATAAAGCTAACTTATTAAATTCTGGAATTTTATTTTTAGCATCTTCTAAAAAGGTGAGGGGCACATTGGATTCATGTTCATTTCTTGTAATCCGGTATATTTCATTGTAGTTTGGAAAAGATTTGTTTACACTTTTTTCACCAATAATAAAACTAACCAGTAAGAATATAACAGCCATGCTAATGGCGTAACCACCAATTGTAATTGCAGATAGAGTTTTTTTTCGAATTAAAGAGCGAACGATATATTTAATAGTATTCCACATATTTTCAAATGTTTTGTAATTTCATTTTTCAATGGCCGGTGCCCTTTGATATAGCATTTCCTGAAAACCATTGTCCAGTATTTTATGTACTTCCGAAGCACGTCCTATAATCTATGAAGTTTCATCCGAATATTTGTATTTATTGTCTATATAGTTCATAATAATTTCAAAACGTAATCCTAGATTTCATTTAATCATAAAAATCAAGGTTCCCGACTATTCATACCTTAAAGCCTCCACCGGGTTCCTTCTTGCCGCCCTCCAGCTTTGCCAGCTAACTGTTAACAAAGCAATTCCCAACGCTAGCAGACCAGCCAGGGCAAATATCCACCAGCTCAAACTGGTTTTATAAGCAAAGTTTTCAAGCCATTTATTCATAGTGTAATAAGCAATTGGACAGGAAATTATAAATGCTAAAAATATCCATTTTACAAAATCTTTATTCAGCATGCCCATTACCTCTGTTATCTTAGCACCGTTTACTTTTCGTATGCCAATTTCTTTAGTGCGACTGATTGTTGTAAACGAAACAAGTCCAATCAGGCCAAGGCACGATATTATAATGGCAAAAAGCGAAAAAGAAATAAGTATTTTTCCAAACAGCCTGTCCTGTTTATAAAGATCTTCAAATGTTTGATCCAAAAAATGGTATTCAAATGGAATATTAGGTGAAAATTTTTCCCAAGTATCATTTATATACTTAATTGTTCCGGCTATATCATTCCCGCTTATTTT
>JBNLCS010000208.1:0-2072 GCA_050303935.1 Bacteroidales bacterium | reverse complement strand
AAAGAATTGAAGCCGAAACCATAGCATGGGAAGAAGGTATTGAAACAACCAAAGCAGATAATATTGGTATATATGTAACAGATATAGATAATAATGATTATATTAAAATACGAAGTGTTGATTTTGGTAAAGGGGCAAAATCGTTCCAGGCACGTGTTGCCTCGGCTATTTCAGGTGGAAGTATGGAAATTCGCATCGGTGGCATCACTGGCGATATCTTAGGCACCCTTGAAATAAACAGCACCGGAGGTAACCTAAACTGGGCTACACAGTCATGTAAAATTAAAAAGACCAAGGGGATACATGACCTATACCTTGTTTTTAAGGGAGAAGAAGGTGATTTGTTCAATTTTGACTGGTGGAAATTTAAGTAAATGTCAGGTTTTAATAAAAATTTAAATCAAAATTATGAAAATCGTAAGAAATTATAGAATAACAAATATTCTGATATTAGTTATCATTACCAGCCTGGGGGCAACAAAAAGCTTTTCCGGCAGCACGGTATGGCTGGATGAATTAGACTTAAGTGTTGCCTCACAAGGATGGGGGGTACCTATGAAAAATAAATCTATAGATGGCAATACAATGACCATAGCAGGCCAGACTTTTGAACGGGGATTTGGTACCCACGCTGTGGGTTCGTTATTTATTCTTACTAAAGGAGAAGCAACCAACTTCTCTGCAATGGTTGGTATTGATGACGAAGTGGCCGGCCAAAGACCTGCTGTTGAGTTTGTTATATTTGGAGATGGCAAAAAATTATGGTCGAGCGGTATAATGCGGTTAGGGGATTCTGCAAGGCCTTGTTCCGTTTCACTTCAAGGTGTTCAAAAAGTAGAATTGGTTGTGACCGATGGCGGTAATAATAATTACTATGATCATGCCAATTGGGCTGATGCAAAATTTGAAACAACAGGCACGAATACTTTTCAAACGTATTATCCGGTGGCCAGTGAACCATACATTCTTACCCCACCACCTCCCGCCAAACCCAGGATCAATGGTGCAAAGATTTTTGGCGTTCGCCCGGGATCTCCATTTCATTTTCTTGTTGCTGCAACCGGAGACCGTCCTATGACCTTTTCGGCAAATGATTTGCCCAAAGGTTTAAAAATTGACCCGCAAACAGGGTTAATAACAGGTGAAATATCTGAAAAAGGGACTTATGAAGTTACCTTGAGCGCTAAAAATAAGAAAGGGAAAACAGAAAGAAAATTACGCATTGTTTGTGGTGACCAATTAGCCCTTACCCCACCAATGGGATGGAACAGTTGGAACTGCTTTGCCCATGAGGTTTCAGCCGATAAAGTTAAACGTGCTGCCGATGCCATGGTTAAAAGCGGATTGATAAATTATGGCTGGACGTATATTAATATAGATGATTTTTGGGAAAACCACCGCAACTCCGACGACCCCTCTTTACAGGGAAAACTACGTGATGAAAATGGCAACATTGTCCCCAATACACGTTTTGGAGACATGAAAAAATTGGCTGATTATGTTCACGGTCTTGGTTTAAAAATAGGGCTATATTCCAGTCCCGGCCCGTGGACCTGTGGAGGCTGTGCCGGTAGTTACAGTTACGAGAAACAAGATGCGGAAAGTTACGCGAAGTGGGGCTTCGATTACCTGAAATACGACTGGTGCAGTTATGGCAATGTTATTGACGGATTACCCGATAATGATCCTTACAAAGTATCATCCCTGTCATACAATGGTGGCGGACAATTAAGTACAGCCATGAAACCGTTTAAGTTGATGGGTGATTACCTTCGCCAGCAACCCAGGGACATTGTTTACAGTGTCTGCCAATATGGTATGTCCAATGTATGGGAATGGGGCGGCTCTGTTGGTGGTAACTGCTGGCGCACAACCAATGACATTACTGATACCTGGTCTAGTGTAGAAGGAATAGCCCTGTCACAAGACCGGACTGCCCCCTTTGCCAAACCAGGTAACTGGAACGATCCGGATATGCTTGTTGTTGGCCATGTTGGTTGGGGAAATACACACCCGAGCAAACTTAAACCCGACGAGCAATACCTGCACATAAGCCTGTGGAGCCTTTTTGC
>JBNLCS010000207.1:0-2470 GCA_050303935.1 Bacteroidales bacterium | reverse complement strand
CATTTAAAGAAACCTGTTTTTACGGTTTATAAGGCGTTGAGATATATTGGTTATGCAACAGCAGCAGCAGTGATAATTATTGGGTTCTTCATGTTAAAACCGGAAAACATTGATCACAATTATCAGGAGAACACACATCAAATTTCAGAAAATAAGGTAAAAGATTCCGGAGAAGGTGAAGTTAACCATAAATCAAATGTTAATGAACCCGCTAATAAAGACCCGTTTGCAGTAGCTATTCAAAAGAGTACTATCAATAAAGAAACAAAGGCCATAAAAACAGCTAAAAAACCGGTAGAAAATGAAAATAAGATTTTTTCCAGGGATTCCGTTATTTTAAAAGAACTGGAAAGAAAAGATATCAATGAGTTACAATATTCATCAATAGTGAATATGGATATTACACTTAAATCGCAAAAGTCTCAAATTAAAACAGAATTGGTAGCAACGTATAGTAACTCAACAGATGATAAAAACAAAAACGGATTAAACCTTTGGAATATTGCAGAAGCGGGGATAAAAATTATTGGAAAGTTAAATGAAACTGATCTTGAGTTTGAACCAAATTTTACCAGTAAAGGAAAATTAAAATCAGTTACATTAATTACTGAAAAACGCAAAATTACCACACCGGCTATATAAATAGTTTAAAATTCAACACCGTCACAGATAAATGTTGGATATAAATTGAAAAAGATGGAAACAAAAAATAATAAATATAGAAATTTTAATGTTCAGGATTCTCACGGGGTGTTATGTAAAATCTTCACGTTATTACTTCTGGTTAATTCATTTATGTTTGGTTTAAATGCACAGGATGATTTAGAAACCAAGGACTCAACGTCAATTAAAATTAAAAACAAAGAAGTAATCATTGGCAATTATGAAAATCAGAATTCAGGGCAACCCGTAGATACCAATATTTTGGAAATCGGTAACAAAATGTTCATTTTTATTGAATATGAAGATGGTATGATCATCGATCGCGTTGACTTAAAAACAGGGGGAAAAAAGCGTTTGTTAGATTTGAATGAAAAAGATTTTGAAGATACTAAAGATACGTTGAAAATGCGCGGCCACTGGTCTGGATTTGAATATGGGCTTAACAATTTTATGAATCGTGATTATACGTTTGACCTTCCTGAAGATGCAGGGTATATGGCATTAAACACCTGGCGCTCATGGAATTTTAATTTCAATTTTTCACAGTCAACCACTCCGATTATTAGCGATAGGTTTGCTATAGTAGGCGGCATGGGAATTGCGATGCATCAGTATAATTTCAAACGAGACAACAATGTTCAGGTAAATGAAACAACGGGCGATATTGAAGAAAGGGTATATCAAGGTGTTGCAGACATACGCAAGAGCAAACTGAACACCACATATCTTACCATTCCTGTGTTGCTCGAATTACAATTAGGCAAGGGTATGAGTAAGGATAGGTTCTATTTTTCTGCCGGTGTTGTAGGAGGTCTAAAAATAGCATCACGGACCAAAATGGTATATGGAGAAAAAGGGGAGAAGAAAAAAATTGTTGAAAAAGGTGGTGACCTGAACCTGAATAGATGGAAATTGGATGCAACTGCCAGATTAGGGTACAAAGATGCAATCAATGTATATGCAAGTTATGCAATATTAACTTTGTTTGAAAAAGATAAAGGCCCTGAATTATATCCCTTTACAGTTGGGTTCAGGATTAATTTTGGTGATTAGTAAAAATAATACGTCATGATAACACAAAATATTGAAATAACAAATAAGGCACGACAATCACTGTCCGGTAATTGGGTACTGGCTATATCCACTTGTGTGGTGTATATAATCATCACCTCTCTTCCAAATAATATGGATGGATTTGGAACCATCTCCTCTTTAATAATTTCGGGACCTTTCGCCGTGGGATTGGCATTGTTTTCACTTTCATTGTCCAGAAGAAAGAAAGCAAAATTTAACCAGATATTTAAAGGGTTCAGGCTTTTTAGTACTGCTTTTAAAGCACATTTTTTAATACTGGTATTTGTTATCCTAAAATTGTTCTTGTTAATAATACCTGGTATTTTCGCTGCGTTATCATATTCAGTAACATTTTATGTGCTAGCGGATAACCCGTCCCTCACTGCCAAACAGGCTATGAAACAAAGTGAAAAAATGATGTTTGGCCATCGTTTTCAATTAGTAAACATGGCATTACATTTTCTGGGCCTGGCGCTGCTTTGCATCGTAACATTGGGGATAGGTTTTTTGTGGTGGTTCCCATATGTGAATGTTTCAATGGCCAAGTTTTATGATGAAGTAAAAAATGATTATTATGAAGAAATCAAGTGTTTTTAACAAAACTGGGAAACCCTAAATGATATGGTACTTATGAAAAACGAGATATATCCAGAAAGGAACAAGACTTTACATAATAAGGATATGCAAAATAAACATTTTGAAATTGTTTACGATGAATATATCACCTCAATCT
>JBNLCS010000206.1:0-7069 GCA_050303935.1 Bacteroidales bacterium | reverse complement strand
TCTGGACAAGGCCCGTTTTGGTAATAACACAAGCTTCCTGATAGTTTTTATAATCTGAGTTGATTTCATCCAACTTATGGCCTTTGTTATAAATAATGTTCTCCGCAGCCAATAGCCCCATGAGAATACTATGGTCCTGGTTATTATATTTGAAAGCCCCATACCTTCCGATTGCTGATAAGCCATGAATTTCGGATATATAATCCTGAATGGGCTTGAGAAAGTTTTTATATCCTTTGCTATAAACGGGGTAGGATTTATTAATCCGGTAAACATACCCTTCCAAAATCAAATCACTTTTTACCAATCCAGTTTTGCAGGATATTGCCCGCAGAAACAAAATACAACCCAACGAAGCAAAAAAGAAAAAGAATTTGCCGCTTTGGTTGCTATTCATTAATTCCTTAGAATCTACAAAGGGTAATAAAATAAACAAAGTAGCTATTGAAATTAACTCAATAACCAAAATTGATTTTGACACCAGGTAATTGGCGTTTGTTGTATGGTTTGTAATTTCGTTGTTCACTTTTTATATATTGTACTTTGTTTTAGGTTTAATACTTACAGATTTGTTTATTCACCTAATTTTCACCTTTCACAAAAATACTACTTGCTATTAACATTTCAATAATCACTTTTACCGTTCACTTTTTACTGTTCACTTTTTACTAAAAAAACTAAGCATTCTAATAGATACTATTTCCTTTAATAGAACGTCTGTTTCGTTGTTTGTTTCCTTTCCCTTTAACTTCATTTCGTACTATGTGTATGTTATTTCACACCTGTTTAAACAAATTTCATTGCAATACCCGAACATTCCCCAGGTCTTGAACGTCATTTCGTCATAAAACAACGACATTGCGTCAGTCTTTTGTCTCATTTCTTTGTAGGTTATTCTTTTTTCAATAAAGTGAATGGGTAAACGTTGATTGTGCAAACAAAATTATTCCAAACAAACGATAAAACGTTCCTAAAAATTGGTTGAAGATATTCCATTCATAATTTCATCTGTATATTTTTTACTGTTAACTTTTCACTGTTTACTGTTCACTTTTCACTTTTCCCAATCTGCATTCATTCCAATTTCTTCATTCATTCATTATTAATTCTTTCATTACTAAACCTAATCTTCCAATTCAGAATAAACCTCACGAAAACCATCCACCAAAGGTTTGTTATTGATAAAATCGTAAAGTGTTAGTTTACGCAAATTAAAATAATATTGCCAGTATTTTTGTAAGGCGTTAATATAACTTTTTTGTGCCGATACACGTGCATTTACAGCATTGTTTAACCGTGTAATGTCTATTTCTCCCAGTACAAAACGTTTAATTACCATTTCATGCCTTACACGGGATATGGAGTCGGCCAGTTGCGCCCCGGTAATAAGTGATTGCTGTATATTAAACTCTTCCACTGCCGAGTATATGTTTTGCTCCAGGTCGATCAGTTGCTGGTCAAGCATCAGGAAAGAAGCTTCTTTTTGCCGTAACGCCATGTTATATCTTCCTTTTGCCAACCCCCAATCTATTACTGGCAGGTTGAGGCTTAACCCAACCACTTCCTGGTCCAGAGGGTCCCGGTAAGCATCATCAATTTGGTAGGCACTCTGGTTCAATCCAAAACTTGCGCTCAGGGTACCGTTCAAACGGCTGTCTTTTTTAGCCCTTTCCACTTCCCTTTCGGCTTCAAGCCTTTTTTGCTTTATTTCCAGAATTTCAGGATTGTATTGGGTGGCAAGATCCAGGGCCCTTTCTTTCAATATTTCCTTTTGGGGTAGTGAATCCGGTAAAACAAGTTCCATGTTAATAACGGTTTTGAACCGTAAAAAGGAAGACATTAGCATTTTTGCCCGGTTCAGGTTTTTTTCTGCTGTTTTGATCTCGTTTTGCGCATTCACCAGGTCAAGTTGTAATGCAAACAGGTCGTCTTTTGTTATGGCTGCTATTTTAAACCGTTTTATTCCGATGTCATAAAGTGTATCAGCATTTGCCAGGTTACGTTTGGCTATCTTCATATCAACCTGTGCATTGGCCAGCATAAAAAAATAATCAATGGCCCTGGTTGCAATTTGTTCATAATCAGCTACCAGTTCCAGTTTCGCCCGTTCAAACTGAAGGGGGTTGATTTTATCTTCCCACTTGTCCGGGTTAAAACTAAATAGTTGTTGTTGAATGCCTACCCGGATAATGGTTGCTGAATATTGTGCTGCATTGTCTTCTTTGAGGTTTTGCAAACGGCCCAGATCGGAGTCAATAAATATTTTTCCCCCGGTACGTGTAATGTTCTGGTTTAACGACAGGTTTACTGATGACTCAAGTTTTTGTTCGTCAAAATATTCTAACGATCCTGTTTCCGGATTAAAGTATTTGTTTAATGACCTGGAAAGATCGGCCACGGTAGAATTGATATCCATAAACGGAAGTTTACCGGCTTTGTAGTTTTTATATATCCAGTATTGGGCCAGGTAATTGTTTTGGGCAATAAAAGCATCAATAGAACTATCTGTTGCCAAGGCGATAACTTCTTTCAAGTCGAGATGAAAAACAGTATCTGTTTCCTGTGACTTTATATTTTTTGTACAAAAAAATACCAGGGAAAAAAAACATATATTTTTTACTACTAAACGTGTGATCATGGTTTTTTAATTTTCAGGAACATGGGAAAATAAATAAATAATGCCAGCAATGAAAAAAATAATCCTCCAATGGTGCCGGTAGCAAAGGCAAACCAGAATACTTCCTTTTGTCCTCCCCAAACAAAAGGCACAAGGCCCAGCATGGTGGAGAAAATGGTAAGGAGCACCGGGATTATTTTATGGTTAACTGCTTTAATATATAGTTTAATATTATCACTTCTACTTGCTTTTTTGAAGTTATTATAATCGTTTACAATATACAGGGCTGAATTTACAGTGATACCGCATAAAAGGATAAAAGATGCAAAGCCACCCTGGTCAAAATTAAATTCAAACAGATAAAAGGTGAGGAAAACACCAATGAAAGAGACCGGGATTAATGAAATAATTGCAAGGGGCTGTAGCAACGATTCAAGGAGCATGGCACAGATCATGAAAATGATCCCGATAACCACGAATATAAGGTAATATTGTTTTTTATCTTTTTTGTTCCAGTACCATCCACTATAACTTGATAATGCCCTGTACCCAACCGGTAATATTTCATTGATCATTTCAATATTTTTTTCCTTAACCCTGGTAGCAAGCTGATAAGCACCTTTAAAATCGTAGGCTACAATAAGCCGGTATTGTTGGTCGTATTTATAAATATCAGTCCCTGTTTTTCTTCGTTCTATCGTACCTGAGTAATCCACTTTTAGTACATTGCTGTCAGGTTGTAGGGGCATGTTTTTCAGCCACCAGGCATTAAACTTTTTAGAAAGGTCGCTTTCTATGGTTACCGGTATCATGTTTTCGCCATTAAAGACGGTCCCTGCCCCTCGTTCAAACACCTTGCCATTTAATTCCGAATAAAATTGCCTAAGGTTTACATGTTTTGTTACCAATAATTTGGGATCGAGTTCAAAATATATTTCGTTGATATTGGCACTTCCCCAGGACACATTTCCGGCTATTTCAACCTCCTCCACGCGCGCATTCCTTTCTAACGAATCTTTTAACTGCAACGCGTACAACATGAGCCGGTCGTAGTTGTATCCTTCCATAGCGATTCGGTTGTTTTTATAACCCGTACTAAGCGAATTGTTAAAACTTTGTCCCACGCCATAAATACCCCAGTCAAGTCCACCTAAAGATGTTGCTTTTGAAGTAGCCATGTTTTTCAACATATAGGGAAAAGAAGTATTTTCATACTCTTCCCTGAATTCTACTGTTATTCTAGCATTGTTGTAACTATAAATGTTGGTCTGGAAATTATCTATCTCGGGGAAATCCAATAAGAAATTTTCCATCATTTTAATTACCTCGTTAAGCTGTTGCACCGTACACCCTTCAGGCATACCACCGTTTATGTATAATTTGGTACGTGCCGGGTCAGAATAATAAGACGATTCAAAAACATTTTCGGAAAATAACCGCAACGATCCCCCTAACCCTATCTCTAACGGTTTCTTCAGCTTTTCTTTAAACCAATCACTGCCCAATGATTGGTTATATAGATTGGCCCAAAACCCTTCCTTTTCTACTTTATCAGGAAGCAAATGTACCGGAATCCCAAACCCCAACACCATTACAATAATAAATATCCATTTAAACCTTTTGGTAAACAATATTTCGCTTTTAATCCAATTATTGATCCCGATGATTCTTCTTTGCCTTTTATACCGGGTTTTCCGTTTCAATTTTTTAATCGTCATTTTTTCCATGAGGGAAGGCACCAAAAACCAGGCTACCAACAAAGAAACAAAAAGATTGAAAAGCACTACCCATACAAAATCAACAAGGTTAACCTGTTGTTCTTTGTCCAGGAAAAAAATTACGCTTAACGCCCCCATGGTAGTGATTGTTGCGGCCAGGATTGCCAAAAATGCTTTTTTATTTTTTTGGTGACGAAGGTGGTCAATCATCACGATGGTATTGTCTATAATGATACCAAATGATACAGTGATGCCTGCCAATGAATATAAATGAATTTCTATTTTCGAAAAATAATATAAAATAACGGCCAACAGAAGGTTAGAGACCAGGCTTATAACTACCATTAATAAATACGAGAAGCTTTTGCTCAAAAGCCAAACAAAAACAATGAGCACCAATAAGGAAGCCATACTGCGAATAGCAATGGTTTTCAAATCTTTTTTTAAGTCAACAGAGGCATCATATGCCAGCTTTAATTTGTAGGGATGTATGCTCAATTGACTGACAATTTGTTTCACGTCATCTGCCACCTTGATGGAATTTACACCATCTGCCGCGGAGATCACCATATTTATGGTATTTAGCCCGTTTATCCTGTAATAACTTCCGGGCAATTGTTCCAGGTACTCAACATTAGCAATATCTGTAAGATAAACTACACGGCCATTGATATTGGCCACAGGAATTTTTTTCCAGCATAGCGAATCAGCTCCGGCATTTTTAATTTTTAACCTGTAAACCAGGCCATCTTCATCAGACAGTTTGGTCAGCCCCATGAAACTTTCATCATAATACTGGTTCAGTGCTGAAGATATATCGCCCGCGTTAAGGCCCAGGTTACTGACCAGATCATTGTTGAATACTATCCTGTATTCAAACGGGGTAGCGCCATAGACAGCCACACTTTCTACCCCTTTAACCACCGATAATTTCGGGGCTATGTTATCCCTGGTATATTGTTGTATCATGTGGGGTGCCAGGCCGGCACTTACCGAATAAGATAGTAAGGTATTGCTTTTCCCCCCGGAAGAAGATATGGATATGGAAGGATAGGAGACCCCTTTGGGCAATAACGGGTGAACACGTCTTATTGAGGAAGCTATTTCCAACCGGGCCATATCCAGGTTCCTGTCTTTTTTAAATTGTAGCTGAATGTTACCTGACCCTTTTCGTGATACGGATGAAGAGGATGTTACGCCCTGAATAGCACTAAAGGCCCCTTCCAATTTGGAGGTTACTTCTTGTTCCATAACACGTGCCGAAACACCGGACCAATAAAAATTTACCGAAACAGAATTTAATGAGCGGGACGGATTAAGCCTGATATTCAGTTTGCCGATTAACATAGCACCCATTAGGCTTAATGCCACAAATACCAGTATGGTGGAAAATGCTGAAAAAGAAGGTTTATATGTTGATGTTTTGTTCACCTGGTTTAAACTGTTTTAGTTATATTTTTAGTGTTCAAAGTTTAAATACCGTTTACTTTTCATTCTTTCATTGTTTTGTGTGCCGTTCACTGTTCTCCATTCATTGTTCACTACTCACCGTTCACCATTCATACCGCCTTCGGCGGCACTTCGGCCAAGGAGCCTCAGCTTTTCATTCATTCATTCATTCATTTTTTAATTCTTTCATTTCTTAATTTCCTTCATTCTTTTCATTTATCCTACCGGTTTCAAAAACCTTTTCCAATTAAACCTACCATAAGCGTTTGAATACAATATCAACCATACTTTCCCAATAATATGGTCTTCCGGCACAAAGCCCCATTCACGGGAATCAAGGGAATAATTACGGTTATCCCCCATCATCCAATAATAATTATTTTTAAATATATATGTTGTTATTTCCTTTCCTTTTTGATAAAAATGACCATTCATAAATTCAATACCGGCCTTTTCAAAATGAATTAACTCTTTTTTATACATGGTATAGCTTTTCTTATCAAGGATAAGCTTCATTCCCCTGAACGGAACTACAATGGGGCCGTATTCATTCCAAGTCCAATGCAGTGTTGAGTCATATGGAAATAAATTATCCGGGTTCTGCCAGTTCATAACCGGTACTATTACAGAATCTACAGCAGGATCAACAGTCAAAGCCTGAATAATCGATGGAGAAAGAATGGCATGTTGGTACAAACCTTCACCCAATTTGGAATAGTTGTTAATGATTTCTCCATCTTCAATCGTATATTTCTTCAGGATATCTTCAGGATATGCTGTTTTAAACTTACAATGATAACGCACTGTTTTCGGCTGTTCAAGAGTGTCTGTATTGTTTATAAGCTGCCCCTTTGTTAAGTTCAGGGTATCGCCCGGTAACCCCATGCAACGTTTTACCAAGACCATTTTTCCCCATGTAAAGGGTCCTTCAAACACCAATACATATTTTCTGTCAATTTTTCCATGACCTTTCCATCGCCGATAAGGCCACCAAATGGAATCTGTATTTTGACCTTGCCTGTTACAAAGTGCATATGCAATATTTACCCAGGGTATCTCATACGGGGAAAAAGGCAGACGGGGCCCGTAAGCCAGCTTGCTTACCAATATTTTATCACCGGTGAAAAGTAATTTTTCCATTGAATTACTGGGAATGGCATACATTTCCAATACAAATAGGCGTAACAGTATGGAAAACGTGATCAGAATTATAAACATGGTGAAACCATGGATAATCTTTAATTTCTTAAACCGCGCCCACCAATTCAACCTATAAAAAACATAC
>JBNLCS010000205.1:0-5141 GCA_050303935.1 Bacteroidales bacterium | reverse complement strand
TCCTGTTGTTTGCCATTAATATTTATTTTTTCCAACCCGCCAAATTTACCAATACCATGATCAATATGTACCACATAGTCTCCTGGTTGCAATTCATTGAATTCCCGCAGGGTGATCATTTCTTTTTTGCTGAATTTGTTTATTGCCAGGTGTTTATGATAACGGTCAAATATCTGGTGATCCGTATACACACAAATTTTTAAGTCGTGATCAATAAAACCTTCATGAATAATACATGAAACAGAACTAAAATGGATATTGGCATTTAGTGTACTGAATATATTTTCTAATCGTTCAATTTGCTGTGGGTTTTCGGTAACAATATTAACCTGGTAACCATTGCTGGTTTTTTCCGTTAAGTCATTAACTAGTAACTCAAAATTCTTTTTAAAACCTGGTTGTGGAGATGTATTAAATTCATATATAATATCAGGTTTTCCAGTTTCAGTATTGCTAAGTTCAATATTTGTAAAATTACCGCTTTTTTCAAGCAAGTTTTGGCCGGTAGTTAAATAATTGTCTCGTTGTATACCGGCAAAAATACCACTATCAGCTATTTTAGGGGTTTTATCATAAATAACATCCAGTTGCGTGGTGATAAATCTTCTGTTGTTATACCATAGTATTGCGTTTGATGGAAGATAATCGTAAAGAGTTTCATGGGTGACTTCTATATCATGATCTTGAAGGTTAGGAACTATAGTAACCATATCTAATTGTTCTTTAGATAATTGGTTTTCCAGGTTAAAAACCCTTAATGAATCAACTTCATCACCGAAAAAGTCAATTCTGCAAGGTTCATCATATGAATATGAGAACACATCAACAATACTACCCCTTATTGAATATTGCCCTGGCTGGTATACAAAATCAACTTGTTCAAATTTATATTCTTGCAAAACTTCAGCTAGAAATTCACGGGAAATCTGTTCACCTTTATGTAATTTCAGGGTATTTTTCTGTAATTTTTGCTTTGAAACCACTTTTTCCGAAATAGCTTCCGGGTAAGTAACGATTGCCAGGCTTCTATTATTCTTTTCGTTTGCTAAAGAACCCTTGTCATTTATAGAATTTAAAACCTCAGTTCGCAAAACTATGTTTTCGCTGTCAGGTTCAATACTATGACTGGCTTGTTTTATTGAAGACGGGTAGAATAAAATTTTTGATTTTCGGACCAGTAATTTTTTTAGATCGCTGTAAAAATAAGCGGCAGCTTCTTTATCTTCAAAAATAAACACATTAATAGTATAACATTCCCTTAAAAAGTGGGAACTAATTATTGCCTTGGCCGACCCGCTGAGGTTTTTGAGCTGAATATATTTTTGAGCATCACCATTGGCAATCTGGTTGATAAACCCATAGTTTTTATGGTCTTTATATATTGATATCAGATAATTTGAGTCCAAGCAATTTTATTTTCAGGAAGCAAAGATAAAAAAGGCATAGTATTTCCACAGTTAAAAAATGTGAAAGTAATTTATTTACTTCCTGATTTTCGCAAAGGTTTTATATTTTTCACTGAAAACCTTTGCAGGAATTAGGATAACCCCGATTTAGAAAATCACTCATTTGGGTGAAGCATGAAACCGGATGAGATGATTTACTTTATTGACTCCGCAAGGAATACAATTTTTTTATAATTATTGCTTGCGGATTTTGGGTACTTTAAGAATTTAGTAATTATACAGAGGAGCATCATTTCCTAAACAAGATATTTAAATATTGGGATTGTTGGAACCGTCACAAGAAGTTAGCTTAGCAATTATCTGTTAAACGTCAGACGCATACCCTTTTTCTCCTCACTTAGCTTATCATTGTGGAAAGTTCTATATCCGTTTACAAATGTCGAGATTACCTTTGAATTGAAATTAATACCATCCATGGGTGTCCATTTGCATTTATAGAATACATTATCATGTTTGGCTGTCCAAGGGGAATTCGTATCAACCAAAACAAGGTCGGCAAAATAACCTGGCTTAATAAACCCTCGTTTTTCAATATTAAACAATATGGCAGGGTTATGGCACATTTTTTTTACTACATCGGTTAAACTCAAAACATTCTTATTCGTCAATTCAAGCATGGCAACTAGTGAATGCTGGATCATTGGCCCCCCTGATGGTGCTTTGAAATAGCTGTTCTGTTTTTCATTAAGGGTATGTGGGGCATGGTCAGTAGCAATTACATCTACCAAGTCTGTAGAAACTGCTTCGCGTATTCTTGTTTTATCGTGCAGGCTTTTTACGGCCGGGTTCCATTTAATTAACGTTTTTCTGGATGAATAATCATTTTCATCAAACCAAAGGTGATGTACACAAACCTCGTTTGTAATTTTTTTATCTGTGTTTAATGGTCTTGCTTCAAATAACTCAAGCTCTCTAGCAGTTGATATATGCAGAACATGGAGGCGCGAATGATGTTTTTTAGCCAGGTTGACTGCAAGTGAACTGGATAAATAACAAGCTTCAGTACTTCTTATTAAAGGATGGCAACCAATAGGAACATCTTCGCCATATTTTTCCTTATATAATAAGGTATTCCTTTTAATTGTTGATTCATCTTCACAATGTGTTGCAATTAAAACCGGTGATTTTTCAAAAATATCTTCAAGGGCACGAATATTATCCACCAGCATATTTCCTGTAGAAGAACCCATGAAAACCTTTAAGCCACAAATATTTTTTGGGTCAATTTTTACAATTTCTTCAATGTTATCATTGGTGGCGCCTAAATAAAAAGAATAATTAGCCCATGATTTTTCTGCAGCAATCTGATATTTTTCTTCAAGTAATTCCAAGGTTGTACTTTGAGGTATGGTGTTTGGCATTTCCATAAATGAAGTTACCCCTCCGGCAACAGCTGCCATAGACTCGGTATATATATCAGCTTTGTGGGTCAACCCGGGCTCCCTGAAATGCACCTGATCATCAATTACGCCTGGTAATAAATGTAGTCCGGTAGCATCTATCAGATCATAGCCTTCGGGTATATTATCTTTATCAACATAATTTAAAATATCTTTAATAATACTTCCTTCAACTAAAACATGACCTGTTTTAACTTTACCTTCATTCACTATCCGGGCATTATAAATAATAAATTTTTGCATGGTTAGTTTTTTCTTTTTTAATAGTAACAACAAAAATAACAAAATGTATCTCAATGAAGAGAAATAGTAAATAAGCTTTTTAGAATAAACTCTTTAAGAATGAAATAATAAAATAGAAAGATATAATAAACGGTTAAAACTGTTTTTGTAATTTTTTAAGGGCACTTTCTTTTTTATAATTTCTGAACAAACTTCGTAGTTTCATTTTCAGGACACCCCAAAGAGCTTCATTAAATATTCCGCCACTCATTTTTGAGTTTCCTTTTTTTCTATCAGTGAAAATGATAGGTATTTCGGTTAAATTAAATCCCAGCTTCCATGCAGTAAATTTCATTTCAATTTGAAAAGCATACCCTTTAAAACGAATTTTGTCAAGATTTATGGTTTCAAGTACTTTTCTACTATAACATTTAAATCCCGCGGTTGTATCCATAACCTTCAAACCGGTAATAAATCGTACATAGGCCGATGCGTAATAAGACATTAGTACCCTTCCTATTGGCCAATTAATCACATTTACACCTGATTTATACCTGGAACCAATAACAAGGTCTACATTATCTTCTTTACATTTTTGGTATAAACGAACAAGGTCTTCAGGATTATGTGAAAAATCAGCATCCATTTCACAAATGTAGTCGTAACCATTTTCAAGTGCCCACCTAAATCCGGTTATATATGCTGTACCAAGTCCGAGTTTCCCTTTACGCTCTATTATATATATCCTTTCCTGATGTTTTTGCATTAATTCCTTAACCTTTTGGGCTGTTCCATCGGGAGAGTTATCATCAATAATTAAAATATTGATTATTTGAGGCAAGTTGAGTACTGCATTTATAATATCATTAATGTTGTCAATTTCATTGTAAGTTGGAATAATTACAATACAATCAGATTTGTTTTTCATTCTATTTAGGTGTATAAACTTAGATAATTAAGGATGCAAGATTAATAAAAAAATATGATTGATCATTCTTTTTAAGATTATTTTAGAAATTGAAAAATTATATTGTGTTGTTAATGAATTTGTTGGTGTTTTTTTTGAAAAAAACGTTAATTTTATTTTGAGAATTCATTTTAATATACTTCTTTTGCAACCGCTTTTACAGCGAGGTACTTTGAAAAGGTTGACAGTATTTAAAGCAAATTGAGAAATGATATTTTTTTTAAAAAAAGCAACAAAAAATTTGCAAGTTAAAATTAAGTAATTACTTTTGCAGCCGCTTTTACAACAAGGCACTTTGACATGGCTGATTGGAAATTTTGTAATACTGATTTTTTTAAAAGAAAAAGTAAAATTTTTCAAAAAAATATTTGCAGAATAAAAAAAGCTTCTTACCTTTGCGTCCCGCTTTAACAAAAGGTTAAGCGGTGAAAGAAAAAAGAAGTTTAAGATAAAGCAAAAAGAAAAAAAGTAAAAAATTTCAAAAAAATATTTGCAGAATAAAAAAAGCTTCTTACCTTTGCAGCCGCTTTTGAAAAGCGAAGTTCTTTAAAAGGTTTAAAAAGAAGATGGTAAGTAGGTGAAAACGTTCTCCTGCGAAAAAAAAATCTGAACAACCATAAAGATTGAAAGTAAAGTTTTAGGGTGTTATCTATTAAAAGGTAATGCTGGAAAACTAGAAATATAAAAGAAGTTCTTTGAAGATATTGAAGAGGCACTAAAACAGGTTTTGGTGAAAAAACAAAAGGTTAATTTCTAGAGTAATGAATCTTGAGCACAAAATTTGAACTTTTAATTACAACGAAGAGTTTGATCCTGGCTCAGGATGAACGCTAGCGGCAGGCCTAACACATGCAAGTCGAGGGGCAGCATAATGTAGCAATACGTTGATGGCGACCGGCGCACGGGTGAGTAACGCGTATGCAACCTACCTTTAACTGGGGCATAGCCCGGAGAAATTCGGATTAATACCCCATAACATTATGAGTTCGCATGGACTTATAATTAAAACTCCGGTGGTTAAAGATGGGCATGCGTGACATTAGATAGTTGGTGAGGTAATGGCTCACCAAGTCAACGATGTCTAGG
>JBNLCS010000204.1:0-3742 GCA_050303935.1 Bacteroidales bacterium | reverse complement strand
TTGAGGGCAAATATGTCATGGCTTAAACCTTCGGCAAGCGTAATTATTGATATTGATAATTTTGACGATAAACATTATAAAAAGGCGGGATATGTTGAGGACCCGTTAGGAGATGGAACACTTGATGATTACAATGTGATTAAAGCGCCTATTACATCAATTACTCATTCTGTAACGTCAAAATATGCGATAGATCGTAAAAAGGCTGATAAACTGCGGAACCAGTTTATTTCCGGAATGCTTTTCTGGCTATTTAACAGGGATTTGAATATTGGTGTGGATTTTATAAAGAATAAATTTAAGTCAAAACCGGATATTATTGAGCCTAATATTGAAGTGTTGAAAGCCGGTTTTAACTATGCAGAGACCGTTGAAGCGATGGCTACCATTTTACGGGTAAACCCTACAAAAAACCGTTCGGGGCTATTCAGGAATATTACAGGTAACATAGCTACTGCCTGGGGGTTTCTGGCTGCAGCAGAAAAATCAAAATTAAAGCTGTTCCTGGGGTCATATCCAATAACACCGGCAAGCGAAATATTGCATGAATTAACAAGAATGAAACAGTTTGGTGTAGTAGCATTTCAGGCGGAAGATGAAATTGCCGGTATCGCTTCTTCCGTTGGGGCGGGTTTTGCCGGGGCGCTTGCCATAACAACAACTTCTGGACCGGGATTGTCGTTAAAAAGTGAAGTATTAGGCCTTGCTGTGATGACAGAACTGCCACTGGTGGTGGTGAATGTGCAACGTGGGGGACCATCAACAGGGTTGCCTACAAAAACAGAACAATCGGATTTAATGCAGGCACTTTATGGCCGTCATGGTGAAAGCCCTGTTGCCATTATCGCTGCTTCTTCTCCCGGAAATTGTTTTGAATATGCTTTTATTGCTTCTAAAATAGCTGTTGAACATATGACACCGGTAATATTGCTAACTGACGGTTATATTGCCAACGGATCAGAATTGTGGAAAATACCTGAACTTGACAACATGGATGAAATACATCCTCCCAAAGTAAAGGATAATACAGACTATAAACCGTACCATCGTTCGGTTAAAAAACTTTCACGTTATTGGGCAGTGCCCGGTCAAGAGGGGATGCGCCATAAAATAGGGGGACTGGAGAAAAAAGCAGTGACGGGTGAAGTAAGTTACGATCCGTTAAACCATGAGTTTATGACTGAGCTGAGGAAGGAAAAAGTTGAACGTATTGCCAATTATATACCAGATCAGGTAGTAGATGGCGATCAGGAAGGGGACCTGCTATTAATAGGATGGGGAGGGACTCACGGTGCTTTGCATACAGCAGTGCATGATTTGAGAAAAGAAGGGTTTACGTTAGGCCACATGCATATTCATTATATCAAACCTTTTCCAAAAAATATTGAAACATTTTTTGGAAAGTTTAAAAAATTACTTGTTTGTGAATTGAATAATGGTCAAATGGCAGATTATCTCACGCTTAATTTCAGGAAATATGATTTTCAAAAATATAATAAAATACAAGGATTGCCATTTATGATTTCAGAAGTGAAGGAAGTTATACGAAAAAAACTGGAGGATTGATTATGATACCAACAAATTTAGAAGCTTGTCCGTTAACAAAAGAAGATTTTAAATCAGAACAGGAAGTTAAGTGGTGTCCCGGATGCGGTGGCCATGCGGTACTTTCTGCAATAAAAAACACATTGGTAAATGTTGGTACGCCAAAGGAAAAAGTTGTTTTTGTATCAGGAATCGGATGTTCTTCACGTTTTCCGTATTACATAAATAGTTATGGTTTTCATAGTTTACATGGACGGGCCCCGGCTATTGCTTCGGGGATAAAATTGACAAACCCTGATTTAAGTGTATGGATTGTGACGGGTGATGGTGATTCAATGGCTATAGGCGGAAATCATTTTATTCATCTGTTGCGTAGAAACCTGGATGTAAATATCATTATTTTTAATAATCAGATTTATGGTTTAACCAAAGGACAAACATCACCTACAACACCAAAGGGATCAATTACGAAAACATCACCGATGGGAAATTTTGAAAACCCGTTTAACCCGGGGGAACTTACCATGGGCGCCCAGGGAACTTTTTTTGGAAGGGCAATTGATACGGACCAAAAGATGATGACCGAGGTATTTACCGCAGCAGCAAAACACCGTGGGACTTCGGTTGTTGAAGTAATGGAAAATTGTGTAATCTTTAATGATAAAACACATGAGCAGATTACATCAAAAGAACTAAAACAAGATAACCAGATTTATCTGGAACATGGTAAACCAATGATCTTTGGAAAAGATAATACAAAGGGATTAATAAGAACAGGAACTAAATTTGTGGTTGTTGATATTGGAAAAAAAGGAATAACCAAGGATGATATATTGGTGCATAATGCCAATAACCCGGATGATACGCAACATTATATGTTAGCAAGGATGACCTTGCCCGACCATCCCGTTGCTACCGGGGTTATCCGTAATTATTCAAATACAGTGTACGAAGATGCCATGTATCAACAAATGGAATATGCAAAAGAAAATCCTAAATTTGAATCGCTTCAAGCTATGTTTAAAAGCGGAAATGTTTTTGAAA
The DNA here is from genome assembly GCA_050303935.1 of Bacteroidales bacterium. Taxonomy (GTDB): domain Bacteria; phylum Bacteroidota; class Bacteroidia; order Bacteroidales; family JBNLCS01; genus JBNLCS01. The sequence goes on along the minus strand of JBNLCS010000204.1, from coordinate 1,153 downwards.
TAAATAATAAGAACTAGAAAATTAACGTACAGGTATATAAATTTATTTTCACAACTTACTGAAAAAATCGAACAATGAAGAAAAAGGTTTTAATTGTTGATGATGACCAATATATAAGAGATTCCTTATCAGCTATTTTGGATAGCGAAGGGTATGAATCTTTTGTTGCAGAAGACAAGGCTTCAACTTTTGAACAAATAAACAAAAATAAACCGGATGTTATCCTGATGGATGTGCATATGTCTTCAAACCAGGAAGGGTACGATATTACCCGGGAATTAATGAATGATAAAAATTTGAAAGATATCGCTGTAATCATTCTTACAAGTACCGAAATTATTTCCGGGGGCGAAAAACTCATTGACTTGGCCAGAAAATTCCGTAACGACCCACAGTTTGGGTATATTAATGCAGTTTTACAAGAAAATGCAGATGGTATAAAGACGTTGGAATATAAATCCGAAAAATTGGGTAAAGTGGTAAGTTTACCTGTTAAAGATGCAATTAGCAAACCAATTGATACTACATTATTGCTGGATGCCATTAAAACTGCTTTGCAATAGAATAAAGTGTTTATGTTTATGGGTATATCCAAATGGGTAAGCGTGACAATTATAAAATAGTCCCACAAAACCTATAATAATTATATCCTGGCCTGTCAGGTAAATACCTGCTTCAGGATTGATCTTTTAACCATATCATGTATAGGTACAGCCCCTGTTACATTTGAAATATTCATTTCAACAACAGAGTTGTCGAAACCGGCTTGTTCCTTACATATGTCCCGTATTTTTCCTGCAATATCTTTTCTAATGGTTATGGTACGCAATGCCATCAGGTTTCCGTACAAAGCATCAACAAAATACAAGTTTACCCTGTTTTCTGTTGAATTTAACCATGAAACTGACCGGCCTTTGTTTAAATTTGCGATACTGATACTTACGTTGAAAAAGTACCCGGCGCCAAGTTTAAAAACGATAAACGGGATATTTTTATCTTCGAACAGGTACAAGGCCAACTTCCCATGTTCCCAGGCTTGTATTTCATCTTGTGTGATGGCTTCCAACGAAACAAAAACATCAAAAAAGTACCAGTTCAAAATGCTTTCGGTAAGCTGCCCCCGGCCCAGGTATTGTTCATTGGGAAAACGATG
>JBNLCS010000203.1:0-3333 GCA_050303935.1 Bacteroidales bacterium | reverse complement strand
ACAACGAAAACTTTTATATGCGTCAGGGCCAATCTTCCATTTTTGAGGTGCAAAGCCGGTTTTATATTGGCATAAACCGTTGGAAAGATGTAAAAACAGTACAGCATGAATTGTGGGAAATGTTCCAGGTTTGTTTTTCATTTTCTGAATTGTATACATTTAATAAATTAGATAAAAAGGGTATGACCTTTTCGCTTGGACTGGTTGAAGATCTGTTTTACATTTATAATAAGGTAGATTTCAGGTTCGGTATCAAGGCATCTATTGGATTAAAGTTATAATTTATTTGAATAGATTATAAGTATGATAATTAGAAACATAAAAATAATATTTATTTCATCCTTGATGATATTAAACGGAATAATATCATATGGCCAGTATACCATTTCCAGTTACGTGGTCGATAAAGAAAACCGGGAAACAATTATTGGTGCAACTATCGTAATAAAAGGGACGGCACGAGGAAGTGCGACAGATTTAAACGGCTATTTTCAACTTACTGGTACCGAATCCGGAGAATATGACCTGGTTGTTGACCATGTTAGCTATCAACCTATCGAAATTCATGTAAATGTTAATGATAAAAGTGTTCTATTGGATGAAATAGCCCTTGTTCCTGCTATTACATCGCTGGGAGAAATATCTGTTATAGGCATAAAACCCGATGAAGTTGGTGATAAAGAAATAGAAACCAGTCAATTAGAACTAACCCCAAAAGCAATTCAAAGCATCCCCTCGGCCCGAAACGATGTTTTTAGGGCAATACGGTATTTACCAGGTATTGAAGGGGCTGAACCCTTCTCCCCTCTTTATTCAGTGCGGGGTGGTGACCCTGGTGAAAACAGGGTAATACTGGACGGGGTTACTATTTACAACCCATATCATTTTTCTACGGCATCTGGTATTTTTAATGTGCAGACAATTAAAAACTTAGATATGTTTATTGGAGGTTTTGGTGCAGAATTTGGCGGTAGCAATTCTTCCATTATGCACATAACAACCAAAGAAGGCAACAAAAATAAGCTGGAAGGGGAATTTTTCCCATCGTTAATGTCAACCAAAATATTACTCGAATTTCCCGCAGGAAAGAATTCCTCAATGATGGTAGGTGGTCGCTATTTTTATGATTTGCAGTCGGCTTTTATGCTATATAATAGCAGTTATTTTTATGACTATAACATATCATACACCAACCGTATTAATAATAAGAATTGGCTGAGTGTCAAATTTTTTCATTCAAAGGATAATACGAAGTATGATTTTGGTAATTTTTTTGGTTATTTATCCAAGTCTTTTGATCTTGAAGTATATGAAAACATGGATATGGGTCTGGATAACCGTTGGAACAACATGGCCGGAAGTATCCTTCTAAAAAAAATATTAACCCCTTCCCTATACCTCACAACACAAGTATACATGTCATCACATCAATCTTCAAATTATTCATTTATGGACTTGTTGTTTGAAATTGACGATGAAGAAGAACCTTATGATGTAAAGCTTTACTATAACACCTTGTTTAATAGCAAAATTATGGATTTATGCGGCAAGGCCACACTCAATTACCAATTGGGTATTTACAATACCTTCACCTCCGGTTACGAGTATAACCAATACTATTTTAACAATCATGCTGTTATAAATGATGTGGACAAAGGTGAAGAAACCAGGGCACCCCTTAAACATTCTGTATTTATTGAAGATAAAGTCAAAGTTGGTCCAGTTATAGTTCGTCCCGGAATTCGCTATACGGATTATTCATACTACGACCAGCAATACGTTGAACCCCGCGTAAATGCAAGTATAAACCTAAGCAAGGGAACACGGGTTAAAGCAGCGTATGGTAATTACTACCAATACATCATAAGTATGAACACCATAGAATATGAAATAAACCAGTTTCTTGACTATTACTATCCTCTTAAAGATTTAAAACCTAGTAAATCAAATCATTATATACTGGGTTTTGAACAAAAAATCAAAGGTCATGACCTATCACTGAAGACCGATTTATATTTTAAAGATATCAAAAGGACCTATACGTTTGACCTGATTCAAAGCGAAGCCGAAACGTTCACCTTTTCAGATAAAATACAGGAAGGATCAGGGACCGCATACGGTGCTGAAATTATGCTGGAAGGACAATATAAAAAATTTTCAGGATGGTTGGGGTATACTTTTTCAAAATCCTTTCGTAGTTTTCCACATATCATGAATGGCAAGAAGTATCCTTTTGATTACAACAGGACCCACTCAGCCAATATATTACTTAATTTTCAGGTGAATCCCCGGCTCTCATATAGTACAACATTGCTGGTAATGTCTGGTCAACCACGTACAATTGAAAATTATTTCCAAAACTACTATTATTACAATCCCATCAATGGTAAGGTAGATTTTTACCCGATTTACGGTTCTCATAAGAAAAACAATGCGCGTTTGCCCATGGTAATTGAATGGGACATTGGGTTGAAGAAGAAAATACGAAAAGGTTTTGCGGCTGATTTTCAAGAATTTATAGGGGGTGATGAATCCTACCTGAACGTTACTATAGGTAATCTTTTATTTTTAAGAAGAAATGTAATCTGGTATTTTCCTACCGGAGGCGAAAAATTTATTCCAATAGGTTTAAATTATATCCCTTATATAAATGCTGGTTATATATTAAAGTTTTAAATATGAAGAATTTACAAGTATATATATACATTTTAATTTTAATTTTTTCAACTTACTCATGTGAGGATATCCTGATTGGTCCGCAACCTAAAATTAAAGATGGCAATATCTACCAACCATCTTTAAATATATTTGGAATATTGAGAACAGATTCAATTTATGACCTGCCTGCTTCTTTTTTAAATGTAGGTATAATAGCACCTACAATAAACGATACAAGCGAGTCATGGTTGTATTACGATGCCGAGGTAATTGTTGAAGATATTGAAAACGGTGATACGTTTCATTATTACATCGCAACTGACACATTGGGACAAAAACAGTATATAAACTACAACTTTAATCCTATAAAATTAAAAACTTATAAATTAACATGTTATAAAGAGGGCTTCGATACCGTATTTGGGTATACTACGATACCCAACATACCCCAAATTGATGATTTTAATTATAAAAATGGCCATTTTGAATTAAAGATAGAAACTGATATCGTTGCGCATCTTTATGATGCCTTTATTTTTACCTCAGATACTTTCGTTTATAGCAGGTTGCAGCCAGATTTAACAAAAGAAATAAATTCATTCCATTTTGAAACAGGAAGCAAACCTGTTTATTTGGAACTGTATGCCTACGATAGAAATCTGGCCAGTTATTACG
>JBNLCS010000202.1:0-6825 GCA_050303935.1 Bacteroidales bacterium | reverse complement strand
ACTCCCATATCATGCAAATTGCAATACGCTTCAATCATATCACTGGTTATCCATGTCCCTTTTTGTCCAGGTCGTTGTGCTGTTGAACAATTGGTCATGACTTCTCTAAATTGGGTATCAACGGTAACCACATATTTTCTTTTTTTCAGTTCTTGTTTCAGGCTTTTTGAAACTTTAAAGTTTTTAGGATACAAGATCATTCGTGGTTCGGGACTCCACCATAAAATTGGGTCACCTTGATTAAACCATGGAAAAATCCCTTGCATGTAAGCTGAAATAAGCATATCTGTTGACAAATCACCTCCCATAGCTACAATGCCTTCGCTGGTTGCATTCCTGGGATCGGGAAATTGAATATAATTGAATTCAATCATTTGTAATTTAATCAATATTAATTGGGTGAAAATAAAAAAGCCATCAAGGCTGATGGCTTTAAGCTGACCGACTAGGATTCGAACCTAGACTGTATGGACCAAAACCATAAGTGCTGCCATTACACCATCGGTCAGTTCCTTTAATTTTTCGAGCTGCAAATGTATAAAAAATAACAAATTGAAAAAAAGAAAAATAAGAAATTATGAGTTTTTTTGAATCAACCTGTTATAATCAGTTACAAATGCTGAATAATTCGTAAGAAATGTTGAATAAGTTATAAAATTGAAATATATTTAATAAAGAAATAAATATTTTAGCGTATAAATAGCTGTTTACTAATTACCAGAAATACTATACAGTTCAGATGGAGTGGGTTCTATATTGGAAAAAATATTATTTGGAAGTAATGGAACAAGTTCAGCATTGAAGTGAGCGGTTAGATCTGACCTTGAAATATTAAAAAATAAACGAATGGATAAAAGGTTTTCATTGGGTATCAGGCAACGTTTAATGATTGTCTTTGTGTTTATGATAGTTTTGTTGTGTGTGAATGCTTTCATAGGAATTTCAATCAATCGTTCGGCAAAAAATATTAATAGAAAAATTAGTGAGGTGTATAAGCCTCTAATGGAAAATATTGTAAACATGGACGATATCCAAAAAGCATCTATACGTTACACGCAAGTTTGGATTGAAAGCAGAAAACTTGAAGATAAACAGATGTTGAAAAACTTGGTACAAATTGAATACCCTCAAAGCAGGCTGCAACTTGGTAGGTTTTTACCAGAATTGAAAAAGGAAGAAATTAGAAAAAAAATCAATCAATTGATTGGTAAAATAGACCAGGTTGTTGTCTATGAGAAAGAATTGATGGACATACTTACCAGCCAGGCAGATTTTGAAAATATTGAACGTTTACTTTATTGTAGAAACTTACTGGAAAAAAATATTGTACCATTTTCTATACAGAATGCTGAATTGTTAAATGCAATAAAAATTCAAGTTAAATCGCAAATTCAGGAACTTGAGAAAACGGTTAACCAAAAGGCATTTGCATTTAATTTTTTAACGTATGTAATAACGGGGATACTTGTAGTTATTATTATCTTTTTGATCGTTGCGTTGCCTTTAAATATGACAAAAAGAATAAAAAATTCTGTAAGTCAATTGATTGAAATTAATAAAGGGATTATTCCAGAAAAAATCGAGAAGAAAACCAGAGATGAATTGGGATCTTTAGAGATTGAAATAAATGATCTTGTAGACAGGCTGGATGGCATTAAATCGTTTGCTGCTGAGATGGGTAAAGGAAATTTACATGCAAAAGTAAAATCTATTGAAAATTGGGGAACAATAGGTTCTTCACTTGATGGTATGAGAAAGAGCTTGGAAGAAATTGCTGAAATACAGGAAAAAAGGAGACATGAAGAGGAGTTAAATAGCTGGATTTCAACGGGAATAGCTCACTTCAATGAAATTCTCAGGGTGAAAAATTCAACGATTGAGGAATTATCTTATGAAATTGTTAAAGAACTTGTTAGATATATAAATGCTGTAATTGGGGGGGTATATATTGTAAAAACTAATGAGGAAGGTAAGGAAATATTGGAAATCACAGGGTTATTTGCGTATGACCGTAAACGATATGTTGAAATACAAGTTGAACCAGGAGAAGGAATGGTAGGGACCGTTTATATTGAACGCCATAAAATATACATGCGTGAAGTACCTGAAAATTATTTAAAAATTTCATCAGGTTTAGGTGAAGCAGAGCCAAATGAAATCCTCATTGTTCCTTTAATGCATAATGAGCGTATACATGGGGTTATTGAATTGGCAACACTTGATACGTTCGAGGATTTTAAAATTGAATTTGTAGAGAAAATAGCAGAAGGGTTGGCTTCAACAATATCATCAGTACTGGTAAATTCTGAAACGGCAAGATTATTGGCCGAATCGAATGAAAAGGCTGAAAAACTCCACTCTCAAGAAGAAGAGCTAAGGCAGAATATGGAAGAATTGCAAGCAGCACAGGAAGAGAAAGAAAGACAATCCAAGCATGTTAAATCAACGCAAAAAAACCTGGAAGAAATAATCCACAATATTCCCCTACCTGTATTTGTAAAGGATGAAAACGGAAAATACCTTTTAGTAAATAAGGAACAAGAGAAGTTAATGGGTAAAAGATCTGAAGAAATAATTGGCCTAACAGATGCTGATTTTGTTAAAGATGATCAGGAGTTACTCGAAATAAGAAACACAGATGAACAAGTAATCAAGAAAAGCAAAAGAGTTGAATTGCCTGAACAAAGGATAACATTTGAAAATAACAAATCAAGATATATTAAAACAATTAAACTACCTATTTTGAATAATGAGTCTTGCCAAATAAATGTACTTGGCTTATCACATTTTATTAACAAGTAAATGATCTGTTTTAGTTTTTAAAAGGGCCTGTAAATAATACATTGGTATATTTTGGCACTGTAATTTCAACAATCACTTTTGGGGAATTCCACCATTTTAAATCACGGGCATAAAAATATTTATCTAGTATTAACAAGCTGTCATTTTGTACCCAGTTGTATTCTATATTATCAATAGTATAATTAAAATTTTTCCCTGAAGACATACGCACCTCCTTTGTAATGGTTATTTCGAACTTTTCGTAATCCTCTGACCTGATTATTTCTATTTCCGGTTCCCCGTATAAGTATTTTTCACCGTTTTTGAAAACGTATTTTGATTTCCAAATGTCATCATCCAACTCGTAATCATAAAAATGAGGATTTGTTCTTTTTTCAATGTACAGTGCAGCCGAAGTGGTTTTAGTTAATGTTGAATATTCCCTGGTTGAAGTGGTTTTACCGTTGTGTTCATCTTTTGAAAACCAAAGCCCTACTGCTGCTACCAGGCATAAAAACCAAAGCATAAGCATCAGGTACTTCAACATGTTATTTTTAGATTTAATTCCAAAAATAGTTTTTATCAGGTTATAAATTAAGGCTAATGCGGGTATGGCTATGATCAAAGCTAAACTTATGAGCAATAAAAGTTTATCCTGGTTTACATTGCCTATAAATTCCTGCCATTCATATTCCCACCAGTGGTATTCAAATAAAGGAAAAAAGTGCCAGGGCCATAGATCAAAAAACCCAAGTATAATAAATATTCCAACCAGGATCAGGGCAAAACCAACAATGCCGGCCACACTGCTAAGAATGGCATGAAGTAAATTACCAATTCCTTTAAACAATGTAGTGAATGCATTGTCAATATGATTTGGACGCACATATTCATGGTTTTTCCTGCTAAACTGTTTTGCACTTTCTTTTTCCTCAGGTTGCCTGTTTGATGGGGCCACTGCCCAGATTATTATATATATTATTTCGCCAAGTGGAAAGGTGAAAATTCCTAAAATAATAAATAGTACACGTATCCAGGTAGTTTCGGTAGATAAAAACCTGGACAGCCCAGAGCATACACCTGCAATTACAGATGCATCCATATCACGATAAAAATCTTTTGCCGTATAACGATATGATTGTCTTTTTTCGTACGATTTACGAAATTCACCTGACATATTGCTATTATTAATTAATTTTTCTAATTCACTCAGTGACATCACTTTTTGAGGATCTGTTATGGCTTTTTTAAATTTTTCCAATAACGATTTTTTAAACTCTTCCCATTCTTTTTTTTCGTCAGGGCTGTGCTTAAATTTTCGTTCCCCTTGTTCGATAAATTCAAAAAACACAGAGCGTGCGTCTTCATCCATATAAAAGGAGAAACCTTCAAAGTTTACCTCATATGCTTGTTTCATAATAACAGGTTGTTTTTTATTATTTAATTGTTAATACTAAAGGTTTCTTACTGAGTTAACAGCATCAACCAGTTGTGTCCATGTGGCATCCAGGGCATGTAAAAACTGTTTGCCTTTTTCAGTAATTTCGTAATATTTACGCGGCGGGCCTTGCGTTGACTCTTCCCATCTATAGGTCAATAAACCTGCATTTTTTTGTCTGGTTAACAAAGGGTACAATGTTCCTTCCACAACGATTAGTTGAGAAGCTTTAAGTATGCTTATAATATCGCTTGCATACGCTTCCTTTTGTGCCAATATCCGTAATATGCAATATTCCAGCACACCCTTTCTCATTTGGGCCTTCGCGTTTTCAACATTCATGGCACTCGTTTTTACAAATTCATTTTCCGCTTAACTTTATGAAACTCATCTTTTATTTTTTCACCAATATTCGAGATATTTACAGGTTCACCTTTCATTTCAAGTTTTTGTGCTACGGTAACTGCCTCAGGTATTACAATCCACATTACAAGATAAACAATTGGTCCGGCACCAATAAAAATACTAAGAATGAAAATTATCCTGAATATTAACGGGTCAATATCAAAATAAGCCCCAAGGCCACCGCAAACACCGCCCAGCCATCTGTTGTCAGGATCGCGGTAAATGCGCTTGTAATTTGAATATTGTCCTTCTTCTTGTGCTGAAAAATCTTGTCTAAAATCAGAAGGGTTTCCAATTGTATTAATTATTTCTTCAATATCGGCAATGTCCACTACCTCTTTTCTACCTCTGTTCGTTTCTTTTAATATTTCTGCTATTCGAATTTCTATATCTTCAATTATTTCTTTTGCCTCATTCGCATTTTTAAATTCAAGTTCAATCTTATTCAGGTATTTGTTTAAACGGGAATAGGCATCTTCATCCATAATAAATGCATGGCCTCCAAGATTAACCGTAACTGTTTTTTTCATAATTAATCAATTATTATGTTCAAACCAATAAGTATGAACAACGTTGTAACAACATAGTTTTATTATATTTCTATACAAAGATATAAAAAAAACATACTACTATGCAATACATAGTAATATATTTTTAAAAATTTTATTTAATTTAGCAGAAAAACAGATGGAATGTAGTGGTAAATTATTGAAGATGAAGGCTGAACTGGATAATCCGGTTCATTATGAGATGATCGTTGGTGAGCATGAAATATCTCTAAATGAACATTTAGGTAAAGAAATTCATTTGGTTTATCATCACGAAATAAATTGTATCCTGTGCAATAGAAAAACCAACAAGTCTTTTTTTCAAGGGATGTGTTATCCTTGTTTTCAAAATGCCCCGCAGGCCGAGGAATGTGTGTTACGTCCTGAACTTTGTAGGGCCCATGAGGGCGTTGCGCGAGATATGGGTTATGCTCATCAGAATTGTTTGAATGAGCATTTTGTTTATTTATCATATACCGGGGATATAAAAGTGGGTGTTACCCGGAAATCACAAATTCCAACTCGTTGGATTGATCAGGGAGCCACCAGGGCTATTAAATTTGCATCTACGCCAAATAGGTATCTTGCGGGACAAATTGAAGTATTTATGAAAAATTTATTAGCAGACAAAACAAATTGGCGTAAGATGCTTACCCTAAAAGAAACCGGAATTGATCTTATTGACGAAAAACAAAAGTTGATGCAACAGGTAACAAACGATTTTGAAGAATATGTTTTACATGAAGATGAAATGGTTGAGATTTCGTATCCTTTGATATCTATTCCGGGAAAAGTAAAAAGCATTGGTTTTGATAAAGAGCCCGACATAAGAGGTGTGTTAACAGGAATAAAAGGCCAGTACATAATTTTAAATGATAAAGAGGTGTTGAATATAAGAAAGCATGCAGGATATAAGGTAACTTTGACATTATAATTGCGTAATGTTTTTTTGAATCAAAATGATTTATTATTTTTATTAGCATAATTAAAATTTTATAGAGTATGGAAGGTGTGTACCAAAAAGGAAACCATAAAATTCCTGATGTTTCTTTTAATCCTGAAACAGGTGTGTTTGAATTAAAGGGTAGTTCAATACCTGAAAATTCAGGAGCTGTTTATGAACCAATTATCGAATTTTTAAAAGAATACAAAGAACAACCCAAAGAAACAACAACGTTTAATGTTGCATTGTCTTATTTTAATACAAGTTCTTCAAAGTGGATATTGAATATACTGAGGTTATTGAAAGAAATAATAACCAAAAAGAAATCTGAAGTTGTTATTAATTGGTATTATGAGCCGGAAGATGAAGAAATGTTGGAAGCAGCCAATGATTATCATTCAATATTAAACCTTCCTATTAATACGATAGAGCAAAAAATTGATTAAATAAATAAAATTTTTATAAGAAAGGCCGGATTATATTATGATCTGGCCTTTTTTTATTTCTTTTAAGTTGACAGCAAACAACCAGTTTTTGTATTAAACAAGCTTTGGAATCTTTGCTTGATCCCTTAGCGTTTGGAATATAAAATGTAAGAGACTGTTTAAAATTCGTTTTTGGAATTTTTTATAGTGTATTTTTGTTCCAGATGAGGCGGATTTGATACGAATAGCATTGACTATTTAAAGAAAATCCAACAAAATATGGGA
>JBNLCS010000201.1:0-3825 GCA_050303935.1 Bacteroidales bacterium | reverse complement strand
ACCAACTTCATCAACCGGTATGCCCAACATATAGGTAATAGGATAGAATATATATCCCAGAAGGGCTTTCAGGGTAATCTCATTTTCAAATCCCAATAATCCACCACCCCATTTCAAAAACATATCAAATAAATAAACCAGGCTAACTACTGCAATAAGCAAGGCTACAATTCCTGCAATAAACCGGAGCCCTGAATTTGCCCCATTTATAATGGCCATGAAAATATTTTCTTCTTTGTCATAGTGTGGGACTACCTGAACACCCAAGGTTTTTGGTTGTTCCGTTTCGGGAAACATCAATTTGGACATGATCAGGGCAGCCGGTGCTGAAAGAAATGAAGCTGAAATTAGGTGTCCGGCAATATTGGGAAATTGTGCCCTTAAACTAAAAACATACAAAGCTAGTACGTTGGAAGCAACCGTGGACATGCCAACCGTGAGTAAAACAGCTAATTCGGAGCGGGTAAGTTCTTTTAAATGCGGTTTTATTGTAAATACCGATTCTATACCAAAAAATACATTACTTACAGCAAACAACGATTCAACCCCTGAAATGTGCATCAGTTTTGTAAAAACATATGCAAACCATTTAATTAAAAAGGGTATCACTTTGAGAAAATAAAAGATTGCAGTGAGTGCGGAGAAAAAGATAATGGTTGGAAAAGCCTGGAAAGCCAATATAAAACCTAAGGAAGTTTCACCTGCACTGTTTTCTGTGCCGGGTGGCAGTGCCAGTCTGCCAAATACAAACCGGGCCCCTTCGGCCGAAGAATCAAGTATTTTTATTACTACATTATTGAGTGCTATAAAAGCCTTTGTTCCGGCAGGAATTTTAAATATAAAGAGTGCAAAAATTAATTGTACTAGCAGTCCCCAAAGAATTAACCTCCAATTAATATTACTTTTTTTATTAGAAAAAAACCAGGCCAGGAACATAAAAAAGAAAATACCCAAGAAGCTTATTAAGTTATAATACATACGTAGTTACATGTTTAGTTAAATGTTACTTTTTTAACTTTCGAAGATCATAATATTTAATGTTATTTTTATTGTTACAATTTCTAAATTTTACGTCACAATGCATGATAATTTTGCATGTTTAATTTGATAAATTGTAAAAAATGGATGTAAAGACTTTATCAATATTATTTATTATTTCAGTTTTTTCGTGTAAACACCATGCACAAAACTTAAAACCGGTTAAGGCATTAAGTTCAACTCCGGATTTGCCCTTGAATTTCCCTCCTGATTCGGTTAAATATTTGCGCGAACTCATAGACCCGGCCATGCAAAAAAAATTGCAAACAGAAATAAATAAAAACCCAAAATGGAAAAGGTTAATTTCTCAAAAAAAAATGGCCATTGGTGTGGTAGACCTTAGTGACCCGTACAATGTAAAATATGCCCGATTAAACGGAAATGTAATGATGTATGCGGCCAGTTTACCTAAAATAGCCATTTTACTGGCCACCATGGATGCTATTTTCGCCATAAAGCAATTAACTAAAAGTTCAAAACTCACAAACAAATGAATTACATTTTATAAATTGCCATAAACATTGCTGTTCCCCATTCTGTAACATTTCTGCAGGTTTCCAATAATTGTGTCAGTTCTGTTTCCGGTATGGAGGTTTTATTGTTTAACTGTAACCTTGACCTGAGTTTTTGCCATTCCCAGATTTCAATGTACCCGCAACCTGTAGCACCCATTCCCAGATTATAAATAGTATTAATTTGTTCAGCTATTGTATTCAGTTTATAACCGGCCCTCAAGTATTAAATTTTAAAATTCCGCGTATAATTTATTTTTAGCATTTAGATTATAATATTTAGTCAGGTAACATTTATTTATTAAATATTCTGTCATAAATTGCATTTAATTAATACGGAACGATACTGTCAGGTATACTGGCTGAGCTTTAAAAATAAATCCAATCTTTAGAAGTAATCATCAATCCACTTAAACAAACGAAAATGAAAAAGTTATTCAATCCCGATCAAAAATTCTTTAATATTTTTTTGAGTATTTTATTGATCATCATGTTTATTGTTAGCGGTTATCAGTTATTTAAAACGGATCAACTGGCTGGTTTAATGTACACTGAAAAAAATAAAAACAAAGAACTACAGGAAGATATTGCCAATGCCCGAAGCGAAGTAAACAAATACAAAGGTCTTTCAGAGAACCTTGATAAGATTATAAATGAAGCCAACACCCGGTTTTTGCAACAGGAAAAAAGGATGAACCGTTTGTACGCAGAAAACACCCAATTAAAAGGCATGAATGAACAAATGGCACTGGAGATAAGTGCTATTCAGGAAAAGTATCTAAACACAATTGATTCAATGATGGTGGCCGAAGGCTTGAATAAATCCCTTGAATCCACAATTGTTATGCTTGAAGATAAAATTAGAATGTTAAATGAACAGATCGGAAAAGCTTCGGTGCTTTCTGTAAGCAATGTTAAGGCTACCCCTTTAAAGGAAAAAGAACATGGGAAATCACAAAGGACAGCCATGGCAAAAAAAGTTGAAGTATTGAAAGTTTGTTTTGATATTGAGAAAAATAAATTGGTAGATAATTCTGAGATTAAAATCTATCTGCGTGTCTTAAAACCTGATGGAAACGTTATTTATACCAAAGAAAATGCAAGCAATAAAATAAAACAGCCATTAACAGGTACAAAAGTAAATATATCACATGAAGAAAACATGGTTTATTCCATTGAGAAGATGAATTATTGTTTAAGATGGCATACAAATGATTCCATGAAGCCTGGTGTATATATAGCAGAATTGTTTACTGATAAATATTTTATTGGTACAGCAACATTTACACTAAAATAACAATTATACTGGTTCTTAACAGGTTTGTTAAAGCAAAGATGTTTAGAACCAGTTATACGCAGAAGAACCAAGTTTATGTTTTTTACAACCGGAAAGTAGTGGGGCTCATTGATGAAGGAAATAAACCTGGGTTCTTTCGGTATAACTTGCTGTAAGGATATATATTGCGTAAGTACCTTTATTTCTAATTTTGAAGGTGTTTTTCTATTTTTTAAATTTATGCAAAAAATTCGTATTTAACAGAATTATATAAGCTATGAGTGCTTTTTTATTAGATACATTTTCTGTTTTCATGGTATTGTTTGCCATTATAGATATTGTAGGGTCGGTGCCTATAATTTTGAAATTCAAACAGGATGGAATAGAGATAAATCCCCTAAAAATAACACTTATTTCTTTTTTTATTTTGATTTCATTTTTGTTTGCCGGAAAATGGATCCTTGGACTTTTTGGCGTGGATATCTCTTCATTTGCCATTGCCGGGTCATTTATCATATTTCTACTCTCCTTTGAAATGATCCTGGGCCTAAATATTTTTAAACATGATTCTCCCAAAAGTGCTTCCATTGTCCCAATTGCCTTTCCATTAATTGCCGGGGCAGGATCAATAACCACGTTAATTTCCCTGCGCGCAGAATATTCTATATATAGTATTATGACCGCACTTGGATTAAATATGATCATAGTTTTTATTGTTTTGAAACTTACAGGTAGAATTTACAAATGGATTGGTGACAGTGGGTTACATGTGTTAAAAAAGGCATTTGGGGTAATTTTGTTGGCAATAGCCATCAAACTGTTTATTTCAAATACGGGTATTAATATTTATAAATAAACGCTTCCATTTACGTTATAGATATGGGCTTTTATTTATCTACTTCATTCATTGTAATCTTTATTAAGCAGTCTTTTGTTATAGCAACATTTTCTCCTTCATTCAACACTATTGCTTGGCTTAAATTCTATCCTTCCGTATCA
>JBNLCS010000200.1:0-4522 GCA_050303935.1 Bacteroidales bacterium | reverse complement strand
TATTCTTCAGCTTTGTAAACTCCAAAACTATTGGCTTGTTCCCAATCACTGCAAGCCCCCTCAAAATCCCCCTTTGATTCTTTTAAATTCCCCCGGTTAAGATACGCTATGCCGAGCCCGGAATTAACAGAAATCGCCTGGTTTAAAAAAGCAATCGCTTCCTCGGTCATTTTAAGTTTTGCTTTAGCAACACCAAGGTTATTAAAGTATTCCCCTTTGTTCGTATTGTAATTAACTGCCATTTGAAAATCTTCGGCAGCACCTTCAAAATTACCGCTGTTGTATTTGGCCTTGCCGCGGTTATTGTAAAACATGGCATTTTCCATATCAAGACCGATTGCCACATCCAGGTTTTGTATGGCCAGATCGTTCTCAGCATTATCCAAGTGCATAACAGCAATACTGTTATATGCAATTGCCAGGTTAGGATCAAAACTAATTGCATCGTTAAAGTCCATAAGCGCCCCTTCCCGGTCACCCTTCTGGTATTTTACCAATCCCCGGTCATGATATATAATTGCATCACCCGATGAAGATTCAAGAGCTGCATCAAAATTGGCCAACGCATCATCGTAATTAAAACTATAGTAACCAATCAGTCCCAGGTAATAATGGCATTTAGCTGTTAAATAACCTTTGTCCAATGCCTCATTAAAATCTTCAGCAGCCGATTCAAAGTTACTCATATGATATTTAACAAATCCCCTTAAAAAGTAAACTTTTCCACTTTCGGGCACATTGTTTAATGCATTTGATAAATCAAATAAAGCCTCATTGAAATATGATAACTGAAAGTTAACCTTTCCCCGTTCAATCAACGCCTCAGTAAAATCAGGCTTTACAGACAATGCTGTATTTAAACTTGTCCAGGCATCCATATACTGTTGGTTTTCAATATGATCTAATGCCAGATTATACGAAGAAACCGAAATTTCATCGTTGCCCCCATCCTGAGAAAACACACCTATTGCACTGAAAACAAAAACATTAACCAAAACCATTTTAAGAAATGTAAAACTCTTCATAAGCAATAATTTTCATATATCTCACTGAAAATGAAATAAATTTTAATCTAAAAATAAAAAAATAATTATAATTCGTTATTTTAGTTTTTTAAAAGAAACTAACAATTAAACCAAAAAATGAGAATTGACATCACTTATTTGGAAGACACATCAAACGGAGACCTTGATTTGATGCTGGAAATGATAGATATTTTTTCAGAACAGGTAGAAGAAACAAGACAGGACATGAAACGCCTTTTACAGGAAAAAGATTATATAAAGCTTGGAAAGGCTGCCCATAAAATGAAAGGGACCGTTTCAATAGTTGGTATGATGGAGTTGGCTTCTGAACTAAAAACGTTCGAATTATTAACTGTTGATAACAAAGAAACCGAAAAATATGAAGAATATATAAATAGATTTATATTTGAAACCCAGGAAGCTGAAAAAGAGCTTCAGGAGATTGCTGAAAATTTAAAATGATTAAAATTAAACGAACATGCTTAAAACTGAAAAAATCAACAATATAATTGTTGTGTCTTTTGATAATGTTACAAGATTTAATGCACTGATCACAGAACCTATTAAAGAGGAAATTAAAAGTTTTTACAACAAACCACAAACAAAACTTATCCTCAATCTTGAAGGAATTGAATTTATTGACAGTTCCGGTTTTGGCGTGTTTCTTTCCGTAATGAAAACTGCCAATAATAATTTCGGACTATTTAAAATTTGTAATGTAAAAGCAGAAGTAATGGATTTATTTAAATTGCTGCAGTTACATAATGTTTTTGAAATATACACCAGTCTGGATGATTGTTTAAAAAGTTTTGATTAATTAAATTAACAAGCAAATAGATAGTAAAAGCCGGAAATTTCCGGCTTTTTTATTTTTAATCAGTTACTAAAATAAAGGGTCCCATCTTCAAAATCAACGGTAATTGGTTTTTGCTTATCAATTTTATTGCCCAAAATACTTTTTGAAAGGTCATTTAATAACATTTTTTGTATAAACCGTTTGACAGGCCTTGCCCCAAACTGGGGATCATAACTGTTTTCGCCAATGTATTCCACTGCACGGTCAGTAATTTTTATTTTCACCCCACTTTCCTGCAATCGTTTTTGCACTTGTTCTATCTGAAGCCTTACAATATTACTAATATCCTTTTTGCCCAACGGGGTGAACATGATCAATTCATCAATCCTGTTCAAAAACTCCGGCCTTATGGTTTGTTTTAGCAGATTAAAAACCTCTTTTCTGGTATCCTCAAGCACTTCATTTAATTCTGTTTCGCTGGCGCCCTGCAATTTATTTTGTATTATATGCGATCCCAGGTTTGATGTCATAATAATTATCGTGTTTTTAAAATTCACTGTCCGGCCTTTGTTATCCGTTAACCTTCCGTCATCAAGTACCTGTAACAAAATATTAAATATATCGGGGTGTGCTTTTTCAATCTCATCGAGCAATACAACAGAATATGGTTTTCTGCGCACTGCCTCAGTTAGCTGACCTCCTTCGTCATAACCAACGTAACCCGGAGGGGCCCCTACCAATCGTGAAACAGAGTGGCGCTCCTGATATTCTGACATATCTATCCTTGTCATCAGGTTTTCATCATTGAACAAAAACTCAGCCAATGCTTTGGCCAATTCTGTTTTCCCCACTCCTGTGCTGCCTAAAAAGATAAATGAACCAATTGGCCGTGCCGGATCACCCAAACCCGCCCTGTTTCTCCTTACAGCATCCGCAACGGCATTTACGGCCTCATCCTGGCCTACTACCCTTTTGTGAAGTTTTTCTTCCAGGGCCAGTAGTTTCTCACGTTCACTCATCATCATTTTACTTACCGGAATACCTGTCCAGTGAGATACAATGCCTGCTACATCTTCAGCACCTATTTCTTCTTTCATCAAAGCACTGTTGGCTTGTTCTTCATGAAGCTTCTTATTCAACCTTTCAATGTTCTCTTCAGCATTCTTTACTTTTCCATAACGCAACTCTGCAACACGGCCATAATCCCCTTCACGCTCAGCTCTATTAGCTTCCATTTTATATTGCTCTATAGCCTCTTTATTCCGCTGTATTTCATCTATCAAACTCTTTTCTTGTTGCCACTTCGCCTTTAACCCGTCACGTTGCTCACCCAGGTTAGCTATTTCTTTTATAATTTCCCGAATTTTTATCTTTTCACCTTCTCTTTTCAGTGCTTCACGCTCAATTTCAAGTTGCTTTATTTTTCTTTCAATTTCATCTATTTCTTGGGGAACAGAGTTCATTTCAAGCCTTAATTTCGAGGCAGCTTCATCAATAAGATCGATCGCTTTATCCGGTAAAAACCGGTCAGAAATATAACGGGTGGAAAGCTCCACTGAGGCAACAATGGCCTCGTCCAGTATACGTACTTTATGGTGGGCCTCATACCTCTCTTTCAATCCGCGTAAGATTGATATGGCCGACAAAGTATCAGGCTCATTGATCATAACCACTTGAAAGCGCCTTTCCAATGCCTTGTCCTTTTCAAAATACTTCTGGTACTCATTAAGTGTGGTGGCACCAATTGAACGTAATTCACCACGTGCAAGGGCAGGTTTTAAGATGTTAGCGGCATCCATAGCCCCCTCTGATTTCCCCGCACCAACCAATGTATGGATTTCATCGATAAACAAGATAATCTCACCATCAGCTTTTATCACTTCATTTACAACACCTTTCAATCGTTCTTCAAATTCACCTTTGTATTTGGCACCAGCTATAAGCGCCCCCATATCCAGTGAATATATTTGTTTTGATTTCAGGTTTTCCGGTACATCCCCTGATATTATACGTTGTGCCAAACCTTCTGCAATTGCAGTTTTACCCACACCAGGCTCCCCTATTAAAACAGGATTGTTTTTAGTCCTCCGTGAGAGTATTTGCAGCACACGCCTGATCTCTTCATCCCTTCCGATAACCGGGTCAAGCTTACCTGAACGGGCCCTTTCATTTAAACAAATAGCAAACCTGTTCAAAGAATCATAGGTATCTTCTGTACCCTGCCCTTCTACGGTCTGCCCTTTTCTTAGTTCATCAATGGCCTTTTTCACCTCGCGTTCTGTCATACCACTGTCTTTCATAACTTGCGATACTTTATCGCCCGTATGCAACAATCCCATCAGGATAAACTCAACAGGCACGAATTTATCGCCCTTTTTTTGTGACAGGTCCAGTGCTTTTTGCAATGCCTTAGAGGCTTCTGACGACAAGTAAGGTTCCCCACCTGAAACTTTTGGATAGTTCTGTATAAGCTGTTCCAATACATGATCAAGGTTTACCTGATTGATACCTAACTTGCCCAATATATAGGAAATAATATTCTCCCCCTTTACAAAAACAGCTTTCAACAAGTGCCCGGTTTCAACTGCTTGCTGACCGTAACCTTGCGCTATGGTAAAGGCATGTTGAATAGCTTCCTGCGATTTTATTGTAAAATTGTTCAGATTCATAATTATAAATTTTAATACCAAACAATATTTTA
>JBNLCS010000199.1:0-4493 GCA_050303935.1 Bacteroidales bacterium | reverse complement strand
GTCTTATACCTTTGGTCGGGAGAACCGTATCACGATGCTAGGGACAGACTGTGACAGTCTTTCCACTGCGGCGGACTCTTCTAATCTCATCTACAAATATAATTTCATCCTCTTAAAAGTTGGCAAATTGTAGCTAAAATTAGCATGATAGGCATATAAATTCGGATGGTTTTTTCATATTTATTTATTAATAAGAAAGTTTATATCAGATATTAAATCTTTTTTTGTGAAAATGGGGTTGCAGAAATAATCAATCCTATTATAAATAATAGTTTTTTTATAGTACTGAATTTTTTTTTATTAAACATAACGTCTTGCCAGTATTGCACTGTAGCCGAACGGCGAAATGTAATGTTTTTAAAAAATCCTAATTTCAAATATACAATATCATTCCGTAAAACAACGTAAAACCAGGCTATGTGCTGTACCGGCTGTTGTGTATTGTTGCTTTTCACTTATTTTTATTTTATTTTCATTTTTTCCAGTCGATGAAAAAACGAAACAAAAAAATCTTGTCAAAATAATCATCGGCCTTTGCCCACGGGCCATCAACGCCTGCAGAGATTTTGACTGGCCTACCCGCGCCATCGCACCGATAATTTTATAATTTATCTTTTTTTAATACTGGATTTTGCCCTAAAATTCCTGTAATTACCAAAGCTTTTCCAGCCCGCTTTTTTATAAATGCTTCGCATTCATTACAAATCGTTCTTAAAGCTTTGGGGTCAGTTCCTTATATTTTAGGGCGTCTTTCCGTTTTTAAATCCCTATTTATTGTCGATCAGTGCTTAGGATATTTCACCATTTTCCTGCAATTATACACAACATGAATGTATACGTACCCATAAACTTTGCTTGACAACTTGGAAAAGCCAAAACGGTGAAGCATAGAATTCTCTAAATGCATCCTGTTTGGTTTTGGCTTTGTCCAAGTTGGGGTTCAAATTAAAAAGTTCTGACATTTATCACTTTAATCTTTACTGGTCAGATTCTCTGAGGTTATCAAAAAAAGGCTGCCTAATTCAACTTCATAGGCAGCCCGTGGAATTATTTATACGATAAAGATAACCATAGAACGACGCATCAAATTTAAAGCATAGTAGAAGAAATTTTCATTTCTCCATTGTATAAGTGATGCATCATTACTTTATATTTTTTTCAATAAAGTCACCAAGATCATTGTACTTCTTGTAAATTTTATTATACTTCTCAGTATTTTCAGGTATTGGCTGATGCTCCCTTTCAAAACCAGCGCCCATTTTATTTTTTGCAGTGTCAAGATCAGGGTAAATGCCGGCCACTACGGCTGCAAACATGGCAGCTCCCAGCGCTACAGTTTGTTCTGATTTTGCAATTTTTATTGGTTTACCCAATATATCTGCTAAAACTTGCATGATAAAATGAGATTTTTTTGCAACTCCACCAAGAGCAATAATTGAGTCAATGCGAACACCTTCTTCAATAAACCGGTCCATTATTTTTTTAGAACCAAAACAAGTTGCTTCAACTAATATTCTAAATATTCTGGGTGCCGAGGTACCAAGTGACAAACCAGCCATAACACCTTTCAGTCCCTGGTCGGCCCATGGGGTTCTTCTCCCGTTCATCCAATCGATAGCAAATTCCCTTTCAGTATCAATGGGTAATTTTTCTGCTTCGGCTGTAATTGCGGGTATAAGCTTATCATCAATTTCCTTTTCAATCTGTTTCTTTTGGTCATCTGTTAGTATCGATGATTTACCAACAATATTTGTATATGGCCACATCAATACTTGCTTAAACCAGGCATAAATATCCCCAAACGCTGATTGTCCGGCTTCAAGCCCTAGCATACCCGGAATAACACTTCCATCAACCTGTCCACAAATACCGCCAACAAGTTTTTCTCCGGTTTCTTCCATTGGGGCAATCACCATATCGCATGTTGAAGTACCAATTACTTTGCTCAAGGTATATGGTTCAATTTCTCCACCTACAGCACCCATATGTGCATCAAAAGCTCCAACACCCACTTTAACATCTTCGCTTAATCCTAATTTGTTGGCCCATTCGGAACATAAATTACCTGCTACTACATCAGATGTATAGGTTTCAGTAAATAATCTTTCCCTTAACCCTTTAAGTAAAGGATCAATTTTAATCAGGTAATCTTCAGGTGGCAAACCGCCCCATGATTCGTGCCATAGAGCTTTATGACCGGCTGCACAACGGCTTCTCTTAATTTTTAAAGGGTCTGTCATTCCGGTTAAAATTGCAGGGATCCAATCGCAATGTTCAACCCACGAAAAGGCAGCGTCCCTTACTTTTTCATCTTTTCTTATGGTATGCAATATTTTCGACCAAAACCATTCTGAAGAATATACACCTCCCGAAAACTTTGTGTAATCGATGCCGCCCCAGGTACGTGAAATATCGTTTATTTCATCTGCTTCTTTTATTGCTGTATGATCTTTCCATAAAATAAACATGGCATTTGGGTTTTCTGCAAATTCCGGTAATAAGGAAAGAGGGGTACCTTCTTTATTTACGGCTACAGGGGTAGAACCTGTTGTATCAACCGAAATGGCTTTAACTTTTGCTTTTACATCATCAGAACATTGTGATAATGCCTTTGTAATAGTTTCTTCCAGACATTCCATATAATCAAGTGGATGCTGCCTGTACTGGTTTTCTGCAGGAACACAATACTTTCCTTCAGTCCAGCGAGGGTAATATTTAACAGCTGAAGCAAGCTCTTCACCGTTCTCGGCATTTATGATTACTGCACGGGCAGAATCGGACCCGTAGTCAACTCCAATTACATACATAGTTTTCTTTATTTTTATAATGATTTTACAATTTCTTTCAAATACATAGCAAAAGCATCTTTAAATTCTTTTCTTTTAAGTGCAAATTCCACCGTAGTCTTTAAAAAATCAAGTTTGTTACCTATATCATATCTTTTCCCTTCAATAGTTGAAGAAATAATATTTTCATGTTTTAAAAGTAATCTCAAGGCATCGGTGAGCTGAATCTCATTTCCTTTCCCTCTTTTTGTTTTTTCAATTGCCGGGAAAATTTCAGGCGTTAAAATGTAACGCCCAGCAATAGCGAGATTAGAAGGAGCCGATTCAACCGTTGGTTTTTCAACCAGTTCGTTAAGCTGCATAATACGGTCGCTTATTTTTTGTCCACCAACAATTCCATACCTCGAAACCTTGTCTTTAGGAACAACTTCAACTGCAATGACAGTTTGGCGATATTGTTCATAAGAATCAATAAGTTGTTGTGTAACAGGTATTACCGAATCAATCACGGTGTCTCCGAGCAACACGGCAAAAGGTTCCCGGCCGCAGTGGTCTTTGGCATGATAAATAGCATCTCCTAATCCGTTTAACTCTTTTTGTCGTATATAATGAATATTTGCCATATCTTCTATATGGCGCAATTGATTGTACAGGGCATCGTCCTCTTTTTCCTGGATGCGTTGTTCAAGTTCTATATTCCTGTCAAAATGATCTTCAATGGACCTTTTTCCACGTCCGGTAATAATTAAAATATCTTCAATTCCGGATTCAACTGCTTCCTGAACAACAAATTGAATAGTAGGTGTATCAATAATTGGAAGCATTTCCTTTGGTTGTGCTTTTGTTGCCGGTAAAAACCTGGTTCCGAAGCCGGCTGCTGGAATAACTGCTTTTTTAACCATATGTAGTATAAAATTATAAAATTATTGGTTTAATAACCCTGGCATTTATTTTTTTTAGGTTAATAATAAGTTTTTGTAACATTTCATCATCTTCGTAAGTCCCAATAATAGCACCTCCGGATCCTGAAAATTTTGCGGATGAACCACATAAACGTGCCGTATTAACAAGTTCCATATTGCTTTCAGAAATATTCATGATCTTACATCGAAGGTCAAAATTTCTGTTTATAAGGTCAAACAACTTTTTTCTATCATTTCCCTGAATTGCTTCTTTTCCTTCTTCAGCACATGCAGCAATATCGTTTAATGTATCAATAACCAGTTTTTCACCGTTATTAAACCTTTCCTTTATATTGTTCAACACGGTGCCACTTACTTTGCTTAAATCAGTTTTGTATGCCAGGTAAAGATTTGGTAATCCATTAATATCAAGAGGTTTGTATTTGCCGTAACCTTTTTCTTGCAGGTGTTTTTTTTCAAAATCCATGAACACACATCCCTCGTAAGCTTGTATAACCCGGTCTTGCAACCCCGCGTTTATTCCCAGTTCGTCAACTTCGGTTGATAAAACCAGGGATGGTAAAAGTTTTAAGGGAATATCCACATCATAAAATTTCATTAATCCTTTAAATGTGGCAGTTACTATGGCACTGGAACCAGCTAGTCCAACCTGTCTGGGTATTGAGGTCTGATAACGGATAGTAAAATTCTTGTTGGACAATTTAATATTATTTCCTTCACAATATTCACAAAACTTTTTAATAGAAAATATTATGAAACTCAAACAAGCGCTTGAAGAAATTGG
>JBNLCS010000198.1:0-2734 GCA_050303935.1 Bacteroidales bacterium | reverse complement strand
AACAAAATATAACATACCAGACAATATACAAGGTATTGAAATCCTGTCGGCAAATATTGCGCAGGGAATCGACAGGTCAGTTGATATAATAAACAGCCTAACATCATATATACACACGAATAAAAAAGAAAATGATATAATAGAAATTGCTGAAGTGATTGAAAATGCACTAAAAATGTTATATCATGAATATAAGAACAACATGGTAATAGAAAAGCAATATTCCAAAGCATGCCAAATTAAGGCTAACAGGGGTAAAATAAACCAGTTGTTTCTAAATATAATAGGCAATGCCATTCAGGCAATTGGAGAAAATGGAAATAAAAAAGGTGAAATAATTATAAAAACGGAAAAAAATATATCGAGAAAAGAGATATCTATATCAATTAAAGATAATGGGGGTGGCATAGATAAAAGTGTTCAAAACCAAATCTTCGACCCCTTTTTCACGACCAAACCGATTGGCAAAGGAAGTGGTTTGGGATTATCAATTTCATACAATATTATTAAAGAATACAATGGAAATATAAAAGTAAAAAGTATACGTGGTAAAGGAAGTGAGTTCATTTTAACTTTTCCAATGGTTTAATTTAATTATACCATAAAAGTTTTATTTTTATTTGTTAAAAGCTGTTGAATGAAAGAAAAAATCTTGTTTATAGATGATGAACAAGCAAATCTTGACGGATTTTATTATTCATTTCACAATGAATTTGACATTACCACGGCATTATCTGCAATAGAAGCTCTTGAGATTCTTAAAAGAAATAAATTCAAGGTAATTATATCTGATCACCGGATGCGGGGCATGACCGGTATTGAGCTCTTTTCGAAATATAAAAACCAGTTTAATGGTGCAATATTAATTGTTTTAACAGCCTTTTCAGAATCAGACGACCTAATTAACGCTATTAATAATGCTGATATCTACCGCTATATTTTAAAACCCTGGGACACAAAGGATTTAAAAATCACGATAAAATCAGCTATCCAAACTTTTGACCTGCAGCTTAAAAACAAAAAATTAATAAGCGAGTTACAAACAAAGAATACCAGGCTAAAAAAAGCCCTTGAAAAAGCCAACGAATCGGATCAAATAAAACTTTCTTTCATTAACAATATTTCGCACGAAATAAGAACGCCAATGAATGGGATTCTTGGGTTTTCTGATCTATTAAAAAGTAAACAGCTACCTAAACAATTTAAAAACCATGTTGAGATAATTCAAAAATCTACACAACAACTATTAAATATTATTGAAGGTGTTCTTGAGTTTTCTATTTTATTAAATGAAGATTTTAAAATTGAACCTGTTCATTTTGAAATTAATAGTTTAATAAACGAACTTAAGAAAGATTTCGCGGATCGAATAAATTCTGATATTGAATACATTATTAAACCTACTGATAAAAGAATTAAAATTTATTCTGATCAAAAGAAAATTAAAAGGGCATTAACTAAAATTCTTGACAATGCCTTTAGGTATACAAAACAAGGATTTGTGGAACTGGGAATTGATAATACGAATGAAAAAAAAGTCGTATTCTACATAAAAGATACTGGTGTTGGTATCCCTGATGATATTAAAGATAAGATATACGATACATTTACCAAAATGGATATCATTAATGATAAATATAATTACGGGAATGGATTGGGCTTATCAATCGCAAAAATTATCACACAAAAAATGAATGGAGAAATTTGGTTTGAAAGTGAAAAAGGAAAACAAACTGTATTTTATTGTATGTTTCCCTTAAACTGTGAAAATCCTTTATAGTCCGGTTATTTTTTTAATCTCATTTAATTTATTCAACGCTTCAACAGGGGTTAAATTATTTACATCCAGGTTTTTAATCTCATCCCGTATTTGTTTTAAAACAGGGTCTTCCAACTGAAAAAAACTCATTTGATATCCTTCCCGTTGTGTCCCCAATTCGTTAACAGGTTTTGTGAGTGTTTTGTGATTATGTCCTTTTTCTAATTCCTTTAATATTTCACCGGCCCTTTTCACAACACTTTTGGGCATTCCGGCCATTTGTGCCACATGTATCCCAAAGCTGTGTTCACTTCCTCCTTTTTGCAATTTTCGTAAAAAGATCACTTTATCTTCAAGTTCTTTAACAGAAACATTATAGTTTTTTATCCGGTCAAAATTGTTTTCCATTTCATTTAGCTCATGGTAATGAGTGGCAAACAATGTTTTTGCCCTTGAAGCAGTACTTTCATGAATATATTCTGCCATAGCCCAGGCAATGGATATGCCATCATAGGTGCTTGTACCTCTTCCTATTTCATCAAGAAGCACCAAACTTCTCTCCGAAAGGTTATTGAGTATGCTTGCAGCCTCATTCATTTCAACCATAAAAGTTGATTCTCCAAGCGATATGTTGTCAGAAGCGCCAACCCTGGTAAATATCTTATCTATTAAACCAATCTCGGCTTTTTCAGCCGGTACAAAACATCCGGTTTGGGCCATTAATACAATTAATGCTGTTTGCCTTAATAATGCTGATTTACCAGACATATTTGGTCCGGTTATCATGATAATCTGTTGTCTTTCGTTATCCAAAAAAACATCATTGGCAATGTACTCTTCACCCGGTGGTAATTGTTTTTCAATAACCGGGTGCCTCCCCCTTTTAATATCAATATTTAATCCATCATTAACCATTGGTCTGAAATACCTGTTCTCATTGGATACTAACGCAAAAGACAACAAGCAATCCAATCT
>JBNLCS010000197.1:0-3252 GCA_050303935.1 Bacteroidales bacterium | reverse complement strand
TTTTGAAAATGACAACTGAAAAAATAAAGAATACGCAAAACGATCTGGGAATTAAAATATTTATTGGAGGTATATTTCTGATTTTTGGATTGGCTACATTGCAGTATTATGTGGGGATTCTGTTTTTAGTGATTTGCTTTATTATATTAACGTATAGGTCTGGTATTGAAATTGATATAGGAAATAATAAGATCCGAAAATTTAGTAGTTATCTCTGGATCACAAAAGGGGAATGGACGAACTTGTCAACGTTCGGTAGAATTCTAATCCATAAAACAAGAAAGGGTTTGCGGGTTTATGGAGGCAGGACAAATGTTTCAACAACAAGTTACAAAATCTTTTACGAAGTCACGCTTATACCGGAGAATCGACAAAAGCCAATTAAACTGTTTTCTTCAGTAAAAAAAGATAAATCAATAGCTTTTGCAGAAATATGGAAACATAAATTAAATTTGCCTTTGAGTTATGGTTAATTTGCAGGGTATAATTTTTATACCATAAAAATTCTGCTAAATTTACCTGAAAAATCAAATTATGATTGTATTAACTGGTGCAGCAGGTTTTATTGGCAGTAACCTGCTTACACGTCTTAACGATGAAGGAATTTTTGATATAGCCATTGTTGACGATTTTTCAAAGGAAGTTAAAAACCCAAATTTTAAAAATAAAAACTATAAAAATGAAATACCCAGGGAAAATTTAATGGGTTGGCTTTCTAAAAACAATAAAATTGATTTTGTTTTTCATATAGGTGCCCGTACCGATACAACCGAGTTTAATAAGGCGGTATTTGATGAGTTGAACCTGAATTATTCGAAACAGATTTGGAAATTTTGTTACGAAAAAAAGGTGCCCCTTATTTATGCATCATCTGCAGCAACATATGGTAACGGTGAATTTGGATATAACGATGATCATGATATCGTAGGCAAGTTAAAACCTCTGAACCCATATGGGGAATCTAAAAATGAGTTCGACAAATGGGTGTTACAACAAAATCAGTGTCCACCTTTTTGGGCAGGTTTAAAATTTTTTAATGTTTATGGCCCCAATGAATATCATAAAGGGCGCATGGCTTCTGTTATTTTTCATACACATAATCAGATCAGGGAGACAGGAAAAATGAAGCTTTTTCGATCTCATAATCCTGATTTTATGGATGGGGAACAATTACGCGATTTTATTTATGTAAAAGATGTGGTTGAGGTAATATGGTTTCTAAGCAACCATCAGGGAAAATCGGGCTTATATAACCTTGGTACTGGAAAAGCCCGTAGCTTCAATGATTTAGCGCGGGCAACCTTTCATGCCTTGCATTTGGAACCGAATATTGAGTACATTGATACCCCTCTTGATATAAGGGATAAATACCAGTATTTTACAGAAGCTAATATGAATAAATTACTCAATATTGGATACAACAAAGAATTTTATCAACTGGAAGATGGGGTGAAAAATTATGTAAGTAATTACTTGTCAGTTGGAAAATTTAAGTAAACTGTTTGTTTAATTAACTCTTTTTATTAAATTGGATTGAATTATTTTCCAAATTTAAAGGTATTATGGATAAAACATCACTTTACGTGAAGAAAATTTTCATCTTTCTTCTTGTAACCATCGCAGGTATGTATTTTTATGTTGATTATGCTAATTTGTTGTTAACCATTATTTTACCTGTTTCGTTTCTGAGTATTTCTTTGCTGCATATTGGTTTTGCCGGTATAAAGCCACCCTTTTTATTTACACTGGATAAATCAAATGAATCTGTAAATAACAAAAATGGTTTTTGGTTATTTTTCAAACCATTTTTGATGTTGGTAGGTTTTATTTATGATATTGCAGTGCACATTATATGGGGTGCCTACTTAGTATATTCTTTCATTCTTGATATTTTTCAGCTTGCAAAAACTATTTTGTTTTGGATATTTCACGCTATCCTTTGGGTCTTAAAACTGTATGTTCCGGCAATACGCTTGCTATATCGCTGGTTTATATATTATGTAACAAGGTGGCCTTGGTGGTTGTACAAAATATCGTTTGTGAATATTCATAATGCATATAACAGAAATTATTATTTTGTTTCGGCGTGGGGAGCTGTAATTGCGTTAACAAGTATTTTTTTGTTTTATTATCTAAGTGTGGTTACGGGTATTGCGGGTTTGGCCGCAATAGGTTTTATTTTGGCGCTTCTCCCTGTTTCCTGGTCGTTTGGCGAAATATCAAACATTAAAAAAGAAGGATTGGCACAAAAGCCTTATTGGGAGGTGAAAAAGAATTTTGGCAATGGAATGGATTCGGTAAGAAACATTTCTGTTTACATGTTCATATTTTTAGTACTGGCAATTATTCAAATTGTGTTAGACCTCACCGGGTGGATACCTCAGGTTGGGTATTCATTTCTTGGTTTTATGTTCAATATCAATTATGCAACATCATTTATTTTAATTATTCTAGCTTTTGTATTACTATATGGCGCTACTGTTTTACCAACAAATCTTCTTTTTGGGGGAAAGGCAATACCGGATTTTAATGAAATGCTGTCTCAGTTGGGAAATATTTTTAAACGTTGCTTACGGGTATCTTTTGTTAATATACCGGCTTCACTGTTCGGAGGTTTTGTATTGGTAATCCCTGTGGCATTTTTTATCCTCACCCTTTTACTCACCACAAACATAAAAGATTCGGTATTGCAAACCAGGATTAATGCCATTAAAAATCAGGAGGCCAGTATTGTAAGTAAAACTTCAAAGCATACATTAAATAGTGAGGTAGAAAAGTTGGAAAGTTACCAGAGGTTCCCATTGAATTTTTTTGAGTTTGGTTCAGATATCACAAATGACAGATTAAAAAATAATATAAGGGATTTACAAAATAATCGAGGTGAACTTACTAAAAACCGCCAGGATAAATTGCAGCAAAGAAATAATTTGAGCGACCAGATAGACCAGGCTAGGATTATGCCTGATGGTGCTGAAAAAGACCGCAGGGAACAATTACTTACAGTTCAGTACGAAAACCTCACCAGTGAGCTTGAAGAAATTAATGTTGAAATGGCAAATACCCAGACTGATATTGATTATGCTTTAAATAACCGTACACAAACATATATTGTATTTTTCTTCTCAGGTATAGGCCTAGCATTGTTTGGGGGATTGGTATTCGCCTTTTTTGTGGCTTTTATGGGGAATGTTTTTTATGATCTTTACCATTTTAATGAAGATGGTAAACCAACGTATTTAATGCAGATGGTAT
>JBNLCS010000196.1:0-4972 GCA_050303935.1 Bacteroidales bacterium | reverse complement strand
TTATTTCTATCATGTTCGAAATGTTCCCATCGGTTATTTCTCAAGTCCTGGATATTTAGACCATCCTGAGTACCAATCCATAAATGGGCCTCATCCTGAAAGATCGCATTGACATGATTGTTATTTATACTGTTTTTATTGTTTCCAATATGTTTAATATGGTTGAATTTAAATAATGATTTGTTATAGTAACTAACACCATTGTTAAGGGTGCTTACCCATATAGTCCCTTCATCGTCTTTGTAAATTTTATTTGTAGCGTTGCCTGAAATACTGGAAACATCAAAAGGGTTGTTCCTGAAATGCCTGAAAATGTAAGTGTCATCATTCAGGTTATTTATATTAATAATATTTAAACCATCATTCCCTGTACCTATCCATAAATTGTATCTATTATCAATTTCAATTGTAGTTATGGGGCTTTCACTTATGCTGTTTCTATTGTTAGGGACATATGTAAAATTCCTTATTTCGGGTTTTGAAAAATCCCCTTCTTTAAAGGTTGTACAAAACAATCCTTTGCTTTGAGTACCGTACCATATCTGGTTATAGTTATCGATTAAAATAGAATTTATCCTAATGCCGGTATGTATAGGGACCAGCATATTTATAATTGTGTCAAGACAAAAAAGGCCTTTGTTTGTGCCAACCAATAGTTGGTTGTTGTATTGTAATATACCATTTTGAATAAATTCAATATATGGGTTGTCTGATGCTTTTATCAGGTAGGATATCGAATCATTTTCCGGGTCATATAATAAAACATCACGGATAATTGTAAAAATGAATTTACCATTGCTAAGCTCTAAAATATCTTCCAGGCAAATATAATTAAAAGAAGGTACCGGAAGAATGATATCCGAATCACGATTGTAAATATGCAATCCACGTGTTGTCCCAATCCATAATTTTCTGTTTTTGTCTTCGTGGATAAAATTAATTGAATTGCTGTTCAGGCATGATTTATTATTAGGATTATGTTCATACACCGTAAAATTATTACCATCATATTTGTTCAACCCCCCACTTCCTGTTCCAAACCAAATATATCCATAGCAGTCTTGACGTATACACCTGACCCAATTATCTGAAAGACCATTTTTTATTGTTAAATGGTTAAATTTTATATTGTTTCCTTGTGAGTATGCACTCACATAAGAAGTAAATATAATAATGAAACATGTAAATTTCATATAAATTCCTTTTCAACAAAGCATGAATATGATAAAAAATAAATAATGCAATTTATTAAAAAAATACAAGTTGAACAGGGCAGTCATTTACTTCTTGTACCCACTAATTAAATGGTTAAATCATTCAAATACAAAACTACTGTTTTTGAACATGGTGACAGAGGGGTAGGGACCTCAATTGTTCTAACTATAAAAAAACGGGCAATGCTAAAATGCATGCCCGTTTCTTTCTTAACGTTTCTTTAAGTCGCAAAAGAACTAATTATTATCCACTATTATTCTTTTGAGTTGAACATCGTTTTCATTACTGATTTTTATAATATAAACACCATTTAATAAGTCGACCGGTATGTGCAATTCTTTTTCATAAGCTATCGACGTATTTAAAACGGTGTTGCCCAACATGTTAATTATTTCAATTTTATCATATTTAAAATCTTCTGATTTAATGATTATTTTATCAGATACAGGATTTGGATATATGGTAACGATATTATTATTTAATCCACTGATGCCTGTGGGTTTTTGTATTTCAAAGTAGTTTATATTAAAACCACCTGTTGCAGCTACCAGTTTTAAATAATATTTCCCCGGGGCAATGGTAATATTATCAACAACCGACCGCCAGGTTTGCCACCCCCCGGTACTCGGGATTGATATCTCGCCCGCTAAATTATCGTTAAGATAATATTGGATTCTGCCACCACCTGAAAGGGAGGCAACCCGGAAAGTAATCTCTAATTCTGTATCGGTAGTTCTATTTTGAATGGCATATTCTAACCAGTCACCAGCATCAATATAACCTACATTTTCTCCACCTCCAACATCATTTGTGTTTTCATTCGAAGTCCCTGATTGTAACACAAAGTTTTCGGCTTCTATTTTTCTGGGAACAGATACCCACCTGGGCTCGCTCATTAAATTTGTTAACTGAAAATCACTAAACCCTTCTAAAAGGCCTTTATCTTCAGCAGTTATATCTCCGGGAGCGTAGCTCATTTTAATAGTATCACCAAAATGCATACCATCCTCAAGTTTAAATTGAATGGTGCTACCGTTCAAAATAAAAAAGTCTGTTAATGATATGCTTGTACTGTTTGACATAAGGGTTAGTTGATCCAATTGATCAGCAGTGAATGTCATTGGCTTTGAAAACTCAAGAAAAATTTTAGTGCCGTCTGTTTCAGTTTTTCCGGAAACAATTTGTACGGGTAATCCTGATGAATTATTTGTTATCGGGAAATTGGAAAAAATTTTCAGCGAACCACTATCAGAAGATACGATGCAATTGCCCGAATACGACAGTGAAAGATTGTAATCGGCATAAACCCTTTCAGCCAATGAAAATATTAATGAAGCAGAGTCATTCTTATAGAAAGAACTTTGAAGAAATGAAATTGTTTGATTTCCATTATAGCTCGCATTTAGGGTCAAATCAGAAATATCAGATGGAAGTTTCATTTTCATATTGAACATTGCAATGATCGTGTCGCCCTTTTCATTGGTACTGAGCCCTGTTAATCTTGGAGAAGCTCCTTTTAACAAGTTATCGATCAATGTATCATTAAGGTTAACCAATTCTTTTCCATAGATTGAAACGACATTACCGTCACTATATGACAGGGTAATGCTATTGTCTTTTAAAATACTGTCACTTAAATAAATAACTAATTGATTTGTTGAATCCCCGGTAACGATGCTGTCTGTTTCAACGACCTGATCATCAACTTTAATTGTGAAACCATCAAAGTTATTTACTTTATTTACCGCGTGACTAAGAAGTAACTGTACCTGTTTTGGGTTTTCATCAGTTACACTAGCATATTTATAATTAGGGGTACCGTCATCAGGCCCATACTTTGTGTACTCAGGGAGCCAACGGAAATAGGTTTGCGCACCTTCTTTCAGGCTCAGGTCGCAATCTTCCGGGAGGGCATCACCGAGATCATCAAGCAGGTCACCAAGAAACCCACTTATATAAGAGACATTACCCTGATTATCAACATTGGTTTTGAATGTGTTGCCATAGTTGGCCGTGCTTCCGCTAACAAGTCCGTCATTCTCAGGAAACCAGAAATTTTCCGTGATGATCATTGGCCACAAATCTGCAGCAGGTTTGTAATTGTTTTCCCAAAGATTGTTATGACAAGTTATGTTATCATTACAACCACCGTATGCCGGGTAATAATGTGCGGCAATCCCACAATTTTCGCCGGTGAATGGATATTGGGCATGTTGTTGGGGAGAACCTTGCCATTCAAGGGTGGGTACCCAGATAACATTGTTTGCGCCCGTGTTTCTAACATCATCAATAACAGGTTGTATCCAGTCCCTAAAAGCACTAAAGTATTTAGCCTGTCCCTTGCCCCAGTCGCCATTACCCGGGGAGGATTCAATATCGACTGGCTCATTCATGAGTTCAAACATAATGTTGCTGGCATTTTTGATACCCGGGGCACCTGCAAAAATACTCCAGAAGGTGCGCAGGCGTTTTTGTTCCTCCACCCCGGCATTACGGCTTCCGTTATCCGGTGTGTTTATTGGGCCCGTGGCACTCATAACAAGGTATAGGCCTCGTGAACTGAGATGTTCAGCATAAGGGATAACGAAATTGTTAATCCATCCATAAAACTGACTGGTATCCACCAATCCATTCTGTTGTGTCCAACCACCTATGGCATCTGTATTTACACGCACAAAACTTGCATACCAGCCGTGGTTTTGGCCATATCGGGGTGTGGTGTCACTCATAAGCGTTGCCGCGGCATTCAAAAAATTTAATAAGCCGGCTACATTATTTGTGTCTTTCCAATTACTTGGATTACTGTACCATCTGCCCCCTCCGTTAAACCAAGTTTCCGTTGGTTGCATCCAACCATGCAGCACGACATCTTTTCCTGTTGGATCTTTTAATTTATTTCCTTCAACATGCAAGGGTGGCGTTGGCATACCTTCCCATGCCATTGTTTCAACAGGAAATGCGCTAATGATATTTACGATAATTAATAATTTTAATAATTTTTTCATTATAATTTAAATTTATTATGTGTTTGAAATTATACATTAGTTTTTACAAAAATATCTACTAAATTTTAGATGATTAAAGAAAATGTTGAATAAAATACTGTTCTGGTTGAAAATATAGTTGTAATCGTGTCATTATCCGCAGCACTAAACCCTATCTTAATTGGTAAGAATTATATTTAGCATATATTACGGGAAACATTGTTAAATGTTGCACATGTACATATTAAAAAGAAAAACGGGCATTACCAGAGGAATGCCCGTCTTAATCTTTCTAAATTAAATAATGTTATTCTATCACAAGTTTTTGGATATTGTCATTGCTGTTATTTGTTTTCACAAAGTATATCCCTTTTGCGAGACTGGTGCTAATTTTCTGTGCACCTGAGCTTAAATTACCTGCTTCAAATACTTTCTTGCCATCATAACTATAGATCGTTAGCGTATTATTGTCATTCCCGGAAAAGTTAACAGTAAATTCTCCATTAGGTGCAGGGTTGGGGAATATTTCTGCATTTTTCACTGTAATTTCTTCACTAGCGCTGTTGACTGCATTAACTTCAAAAGCCTGGTTTTGCGCTCCCGCATTACATGTCCACTGGTGGATATTGGCGCCATCTGCCGTTGATACACCATCAACATCGAGGCATTTGTTGCTGTGACGGGCAATTATTTTATAATAACCACCTCCCTGGGCTTCGAACCTCCATTGCTGGTTGTTTCCGCCACCGTATGCCCAGGTATGTATGTTAGCG
>JBNLCS010000195.1:0-2292 GCA_050303935.1 Bacteroidales bacterium | reverse complement strand
CAAAATCAAAAACTTTAATTCTTAAAACAGAATAATACAGGTTTAACGAATGTCTGTTGCAAAAAAGTCATTACTTGTTATTTTTCTGGTTTTGTTAATTGATCAGGTTGTAAAAATCTGGATCAAAACCAATATGCACATGGGTGAAGGTATTCCTGTTTTTGGAAACTGGTTTATTATAAAGTTTGTTGAAAATAATGGAATGGCTTTCGGGTTTGAATTTGGCGGCGAAATTGGGAAATTAATTTTAAGTACTTTCAGAATAATAGCTGTTTCAGCCATCGGTTATTATTTACTTAAGCTTATTAAAACAAAAGCCCGGCAAGGTTTAGTTATCTGTATCTCACTTATTTTTGCAGGTGCAGTTGGTAATATACTCGATAGTATGTTCTATGGCCTTCTATTTAGTGAAAGTGTTTATCACGGACCTGTTGCACAGTTTCTGCCTGAGGGTGGGGGGTACGCTTCTTTTCTACATGGCAGGGTGGTTGATATGCTTTATTTCCCAATTATAAAATCTACTTATCCGGAATGGGTCCCCTGGAAAGGAGGTGAAGATTTTACATTTTTCAGCCCGGTTTTTAACATGGCCGATAGTGCAATTACTATAGGTGTTTCGTTTTTGATTATTTTTCAAAAAAAATACGTTAAAGATTTGTAATATTTCATCGTTTACCGATGTATTAATTTAATTTACCGATTTCTTAATACACAAAATTCAGATTAATTATATTTTTGTCGTAAATTAAATACATACATTGATTTAGTTGTTATTATAATCGTGAACCCGGATTATTCAAGGGATTTACCACTTGAGATACAGATTGACTGAACGAAGTGGTAAAAATGGGTAATGCCGGAAACGTAAAAAACTATTAAAGTTTTTGTGGTTTAATATGAATAAAGAATTAAAGGTCGTACTGGAGAAAGTGTTGCAATTATTTTATAAATACGGGATAAGGGCTGTAAGTATGGATGAGGTATCGTCGGAATTGGGAATATCAAAAAAAACTTTGTACCAGCAATTTGGCGATAAGAACAATTTAGTAGAGCAGGTTGAAAACTATTTACATGTTTCACGGTTAGAAGAATATAAAAAGATTGATAAAACATATAATACTGCTTTGGAGGAAATGATGGTGCTGGTTGGTTTTATGCAAAAAATAATTAACGATTATAGCAGGATGTTTGAACGTGATTTGAAAAAATATTATCCTGATATTTATTTACAACGGATTAAGAAGAAGAAGGAAATAATTAAAAGTGCTATTATTAAAAATCTTACCAATGGTGTTCAAGAAGGGATTTACAGGAAAGAAATCAATGTAAATAGATTATCAGAATATTTTTTGTCGTATGTTTTGTTTATGACCGAATATGATGATCAGGGAGAAGTAAACATTTATAATGATGAATATTTCGAGGAAATTTTCATGCTTCATACATATGGGGTTTTGAATAAACATGGGATAAAACACTTTCAAAAGATTTTGGAAAATAAAAACAATAATAAATGATGAAGAACTTTATTTTAATC
This sequence comes from Bacteroidales bacterium, assembly GCA_050303935.1. Lineage (GTDB taxonomy): Bacteria > Bacteroidota > Bacteroidia > Bacteroidales > JBNLCS01 > JBNLCS01. The sequence continues at coordinate 755 of JBNLCS010000195.1, read as the reverse complement.
TTAGGGGTAACCTTGTTTGTTTCAGTTAATGCTCAAGACAATCAAAGTTATTCTTTTACATTGGAAGAAGCACGGGAACATGCTCTGGAAAATAATCTTGAAATAAAAAATGCAAAATTAGATATTAAAGCTGCGAAGAAAAAGGTGTGGGAAACTACTGCTATTGGCCTACCGCAGGTTGAAGCATCAGCTAATTATCAATATATTCCTGGAGATATTCCTACAGTTGATTTTGGCGGCCAGATGGACAGTTTGTTTTCATATCTGTTCAGATCATTGTCTGCATTAGGTTATCCACCATCTGGTGAATTAACAGGAGGTGAAGACGAAGGCGGGGGATCGGCTATTGCTGTGCAAAACTCAGTTACTTATAGTGCTACTCTTTCGCAATTGATTTTTAACGGTGAATATATTGTAGGATTACAAGCTGCCCGAACATATTTACAAATAAGTGAAACAGCCGGTGAAAAAACAGAACTTACAGTAAAAAAGAACACATCGCTGGCATATTATTCAATTCTTACATTGGAAAAAAACCTGCAGAATCTTGACTCAACCCTTGTAGAGGTTAAAAGGTTAAAAGATCAAAGTGAGAAATTAAAAGAGCAGGGATTTATTGAGGATACGGATGTAAAACAATTACAATTGAATTATAACAATGTTTTAAATGCCCGGAATACACTTAAACGTCAAATAGATTTGTCATATTTATTATTTAATATGCAAATCGGGCTTGACGTTAACGCGAAGGTAAA